>NZ_JBFUAP010000009.1:0-257369 GCF_056406215.1 Mucilaginibacter sp. P1_D10
TCTCATATCTAACATCTCAAATCTAAAAGCCTTCAGGTGCCTATATCGGCGGTGTCCACCTCTTCCCATTCCGAACAGAGAAGTTAAGCCCGCCAGAGCCGATGGTACTGCAGTAAAATGTGGGAGAGTAGGTCGGTGCCAAATCTTAAAGTTAAACCTCTTGTAGCAATACAAGGGGTTTCTTTATTTATAGCCCGACGGAGCCGATAGTACTGTCCCGTACGTACGGGATGGGAGCCCCGGATAGCCGGGACATAAGTAGGTCGGTGCCAAATCTTAAAGTTAAACCCCCTTGCGCAAGCTTGGGGGTTTCTTTATTTATAGACTATTTTTGCCTGCCCATCCCCCCAAAGCGTTCACGCTGCGCAGCGTGAACACCGTGAACACTACCATACCCCTCATAATCAGGAGTTTCCAAATTTGCGCATGGTGTCAAAATCGTGTCACCACTTTTATTGTTGGATGTAGTTATATTATCATCGGTAGCAATACTATTCAAATGTTACCATTGCTTTTATCACGCCGTTTGCCGGGTTAAGCCAGCTCTCGAAGTTATCGCTCACTTCATCAAATGCAACGCGGTTGGTAATGTAGGTTTCTGGTTTTATCCAGCCGTTTTTAATGGCTTGTATTACTTGTTCAAAATCTTCGCGGGTTGCATTACGGCTGCTCATCAGCGTGGCTTCCCGTTTATGAAATTCGGGGTGACTAACAATAAGATCGCCTTTTTGCAGCCCAACCAAAACATATCGCCCGCCATGCGCCAAATAATTAAATCCGTTGTTAATGGCCTTTTGACTGCCGGTTGCATCTATCACAACGGTGGGCATATCGCCGCCGGTAATTTCGTTTAAGCGGCCGGCGATATCTTCTGTTTGCACGTTAATGGTAAAGTCAACATTTAGCTTTTCACGGCAAAATGATAAACGCTGCCCGTTCATATCGGCAGCAATTACGCGGCCACCGGCCATCCGCGCAAATTCCATAATTCCCAACCCTATTGGGCCGGCACCAACAACAAGTACATATTCGCCTTGTTTTATACACGCTCGTCGCACGCCGTGAGCCCCGATGGCTAAAGGTTCTATCAGCGCCAGCTCATCAAAACCCAATCCTTCGCCTTTAATAAGTAAACGCGTAGGCACCTGCATATATTCGGCCATGCCGCCATCGGTATGCACACCGCAAACCTGTATGCTGGTACAACAGTTTGGCTTTTGCGAACGGCAGGCAATGCAGTGCCCGCAGTTGTAGTAAGGGATAAAGGTAACTGCTTCGCCTTTTTCGAAACCTTCCGCTCCGCCTGTATCTATCAATTCGCCTGCTAACTCGTGGCCCAAAATACGCGGGTAGCTAAAGTAGGGTTGCGTACCCTCAAAGGCGTGCAGGTCGGTACCGCAAATGCCTACCCGTTTAATTTTTAGCAAGGCATTGCCTGGTAACAATTCCGGTAAAGCCGCAACGCCGTATTCCAAATGCCCGGGCTTAATACACGTTAATATTTTCATTTATTCTGTTTAAATGATTTATTCATAATTCCAATTTTTGAGTATCCGGTGAATGTTACTGTTGATAAACCCTATTGATGATGAAGGGCAGGTAATCAGCAGTTATTAGACCATCGGCGCTTAGTTTTTGCCAAAACTCGACAGGGATAATCGAAGTGGCCATGGCCACATTTTGTTTAACCCGCGCCGGATTAGTAGTGTTTAATGCAACACTGGTAACTCCAGGAGCACTCAAAGCAAACTGCACACAGGCAACAGCAGGCATAACGCCAAACTCACGGCAAATGGTGTCAAAACTATCCCGCCAGGCAATCAACCCTTTACCCTCATCAGCCTGCGGGTCTACCGGCCGGTAATTATAAAACCCGCCGCCGGTTAAAAACCCCGCGTTAAAAACAGCGGAATTAATGATGATTATACCCCTGGCTTCCAGCTCTTTCATAAAGCGTATCAGTTCTGGCGGATGGCTGTGGATGGTCATACTGTTAGCAATCATCACCCAGTCCAGCTTTACGTCTTTTGTTATTCTTTGAATAATTTTCCAATCTTTTGCGCCAACGCCTATCGCTTTTACTTCGCCTTTTTGCTTTAAATCCGCCAGTGCGTGGTAAGCCTCCAGTATATCCCGGTAACGTTTGTCACGGTCGCCGTCACTATCTGCGGCCAGCAGGTACTCATCAGGATCATGCACAGATACAAGCGAAGCTTTATACCCGTTTAAGAGGTGGTTGCCTTGTTCGTAACATTGCAATATCCCGTCGTAGCTGATGCTTTGTACGGCATCGTATTGAAGCCCTTTCCAAACGCCGGGTTCAAAAGTTGGTTCTTCGGTTGTTAACTCAGTGCGCAACCAGCCCAGTTTATTGCTGATGAGCACGTCTTCGGGTGCAACACCTGTTTGTTTCAGGCAATTTCCGATGCATTCAAGCGAAAGGCCGGCCCCATATTTTCCGGCGGTGTCAAAAACAACCGGCTTTGCAGAGGAAGCAATGCATTCTTTTACGATAGCAAGTTTAACGCTATCCGGCAAGGCAACATATAAATTACCCAGGCCGCTGGTGCCAAAAATTACCTCAGGTAGGTTAATGCCTGTCATTCTCTTTAATTTAGTTCTATTTTTAAGCCCAGTACGGTCCAGGCGGGCATATTGGCTGGTTTTGTAATAACGAGCGCATCATCTTCCTGTTTCCATTGCAGTTTTTGCGTATTGCCTAATAGCTTTACCGACTTAATGGTCTTATCATTTACTTTTGAATTTTTCCCAAGCGAGGTAATTCGGATGTCTCCCGTAGGAGTATCCATGCAGAACGCATATAAGTTGTTGCCTTTGGTGGTAAAGCGGATATCGGTTGGCTGATAAGCATTAACATCGCTTAAGCCGCCAAACTGGCCTTTTTTCTGGTTTGTTTTGACGGTTGAAGGGCCCTCGCCGTAAATTTTCCAGGGGCGGGTACCATAAATGCCTTCGCCGTTCGCCGGTATCCAGTCTGCAATCTGCTCTACAATAGCCAGTACATCGGGCTCCAGGTCGCCTTCGGGTGTTTGCACAACGTTTATCAGCAGGTTTCCGTTCTTGCTTACGATATCCAGTAGCATTTGTATTACTTCTGTACCTGTACGGTATTTTTGCCCGGTTTGGTAAAACCAGTCGCCTATAGAGGTGTCCGTTTGCCATGGGTAGGTGCTTATAGAATCGAGCACTCCGCGCTCTACATCCTGCGCCCATTTTCCGTCAGATGCTTCTTTACAATTGTAAACTGCCGTTAGTTTGCCGCCGTTGTGGTCAATATCCCCATTGTAATAATTTGCCAGCATGCTGCGGCCCACCACATCAAAAGGTAATTTACTATCAGAATACAGCAGGTCGGGGTGATAGGTGTCCACCAGTTCTTTAATTTCTGCATACCATTGTTTCATGTATTCAGGGTTGGTAGTTAGCCATGCGTTATCGCCGGCTGCGGCCTTGGTTTGGTAAAGATCGGCGTATTGCGGGTCTGCGCCATCATAAGGTATCCCTTTATATTGCCCGGCGGTGTCGGCACCGTGTGCAGGCTGGTACCAGGTATAGCTGGCCGCCAAATGTTCTGATACGCCAAACCTAAGGCCCTGTTTTTTTGCGGCTTTTTGCCAAAGGCCCACTACATCTTTATGCGGCCCCATATTAACAGCGTTCCATTTATGGATTTTTGAATTCCATAAAAAGAAATTATCGTGATGGCTGGCCATGCTCACAAAATATTTTGCGCCCGCCCGTTTGTAAAGCGCCATTAGTTTTTCGGGGTTCCATTTTTCGGCTCTCCATAATGGGATAATATCCTTGTACCCGAATTTTGAAGGGCTGCCGTAATGTGCTACATGATATTTGTTTTGTCTGCTGTTCTCCACGTACATATTGCGGGCGTACCAATCGCCCTGGCGCGGAACAGCCTGTGGCCCCCAGTGTGCCCAGATGCCGAATTTGGCATCCCTAAACCACTCCGGGTATTTATATTCTTTTAATGACGCATCCGTAGGTTTAAAAGGCCCACTATTTATTGGCAGTTCCTGGGCGCAAACAACCGATACGCTCATTGCCAGTGCCGTTACGGTTAAGCAGGTTAATGTTAGTTTTTTTCTCATAGTTTATTGGCTTGATTTTTAATTAAGATCAATTTAAATGGAGGTATTAAAGAATCGAGGAAACGGGTAATTCGGTTGGTGTGAGCTTGCTCACGCGATGCCCCCTTAGGCCAAACAGTGCAATTACGATGAAACATACCAGTGGCACATAATAGGCCTCCTGGATATTGCCTGTAGCATCACTAACGTAGCCGAATATGCGGGGGATGATCGCTCCGCCTACGATTGACATAATAATGAGGCTGCTGCCGAATTCAGTATCGCTTTTCAGATCTTTAATGCCCAGCGCAAATATGGTAGGGAACATAATAGACATGAAAAAGCAAATACCGATTACGGTGTAAACCGTGATAATGCCATGAGCAAAAACGGCTACCAAACAAAGCGCGATATTGATGATGGCGTAGATGGCGAGCAAGTTTTCTGATTTAAAAAACTTCATTAGCGCCGTGCCCACAAATCGCCCGGCAAGGAACGCGCCACCGCATATGCCAAGGTAATCGGCCGCTTCTATATCCGATAATTTTGCGGCGCGTGTTGCGTATAAAATAAAAAGGCTAAATACTGATACCTGCGCGCCTACATAAAAAAATTGCGCGGCTACTCCCCACGATAAATGCCTGTGTTTAAGTGCATGGAGGATATTTTTACTCGCGGCAGGCCCGTCGTTATTTTGGATTTTAGGGAGTTTAGTGAACGAAAAGACAATAGCAATAAGCACCAGGATGGCACCTAAAACCAAATAAGGCATTTTTACGGTTGATGCTTCGGCTGCAAGCGCTATTTTACGTGCACTTGCGCCCATTGCATCTAATTGGGCGGGCGTATTGCCTTTGTTTAGAATAAGTCGCGCACCAATAATAGGGGCAAGCGTAGCAGCGAGCCCATTAAACGACTGCGCAAAATTTAATCGGAAGGTAGCGTTTTTCGGGTCGCCCAGAACGGTGATATAAGGATTGGCGGCAGTCTCCAGTATGGTTAAGCCGCAGGCAATAACAAATAACGCACCTAAAAACGGGGCATATTCCTGCGTGTTGGCCGCCGGGATAAAAAGAAAGCAGCCCAAAGCAAAAAACAGCAGGCCGGTTATAATACCGGTTTTATAGCCAAACTTTTTCATGATATAGCCGGCGGGCAACGCCATAATAAAATAAGCGATGAATACGGCAGAATCTACCAGTGTGGCCTGTACGGTTGAAAGTGTAAACGACCGTTTTAAATGCGGTATGAGTATAGGGTCGAGATTATGGGCAAAACCCCACAAAAAAAATAACGAAGTTATTAGAATTACCGGGAACAAGGTGCTTTGCGCTTTCTGTGTCATAAAATCCAGGAATGATGTTACAATTGGTTGTCCAAAGAAAGCGCGTTTAAAGATCTATGGAGAAAAAAAATTATCCGGTTATTAAGGTATTTTATCTTCTATTCATTCTAATTGCTATTTTTAGGAATATTTATTGAAATGAAACCACAACTACTTAAGGTGCCTTATGAGCCTGACCATTCTTTTGGCGTGCGAAAGGAAATGAAGCCTAATATCAACAACAGGTGGCATTATCATACGGAAGTTGAACTGATCTATTTCCACAAGGGGCAGGGCACACAGTTCATTGGCGATAACATCAAACAATTTGGGCCGGGGGATATTGTGCTGGTGGGCAGTAATTTGCCTCACTTTTGGAAATTTGAAAATTATGACTTAAACGAACCCGGCGTTGAAGAACCGTATTCTACCGTTATCCATTTTTTTGAAAATTTTATAGGAGAGCGATTCCTGCATTTGCCCGAAGCCAGGCCAGTAAAAAATTTCCTGGAAAGAGCGCGCCGCGGGGTGGTTATCAGCGGTACCGATTCGGAACAAGCCGCCGCGCTAATTGAAAAAGTTCACCAAAAGGATGGTTTGTATAAAATAATCGCTCTTATCGAATGCTTGTGCTTTATGGCCTCATCAAGTCAGGTTACCGAACTTTCATCCATCGGTTACAAGTATGAGTTCCCTGAATCTGAAAATAAGCGGATCAATGCCATTTATAACTACACACTCAAGAATTTTCAGCGTAAAATCCTGTTAGCCGAGGTTGCCGAAATTGCCGGGATGACCTCGAATTCGTTTTGCAGGTATTTTAAACATTATACCGGCAAAAGCTATTTCGACTTTTTGACAGACATCCGAATTGGGTATGCCTGCAAATTATTGCTCGAGAATAAGTTGTCGGTGAAACAAATATGCTACGAATGCGGCTATCGGAATTTTTCCTGTTTTCATAAGATTTTTAAAGAGACAACCGGGAAAACGCCGCTGTTATACGCTCAGCAATTTGATGTGAATTGTTAAGCGAGTGGAGAAAGCGCTGTAGCGAAGTCTTAAATAGACGGCTTAAGATTTTTGGATTGGCAAGGTGAAATTAAACGTGCTGCCTTTTCCTATTTCACTATCCACCCAAATTTTGCCCTTATGGCGATTAATGATTTCAGAGCACAGGTAAAGCCCAATGCCAAAACCATCTATTTTTTCTGTTTCCTTACTTTCTACCCGATAATGAGGGAGAAAAAGTTTTTCAATATTTTCCGGAGATATGCCCATGCCCTGGTCACGTATGCTAATCGTAACTTTACTTTCGTCCAGGTCGCAGCCTATTTCAATTGGCATGCCGGTGTTTGAGTATTTAGCGGCATTGCTCAGCAAATTAACGAGTACCTGTTCTATTTTAGAACGGTCGGCTTCAATCAGGACTGTTTCGAAAGGTGCCATAATAATCGGGTGGGTAGCAGTGATGAAAAGCGTCTCCTCCATCACTTCGCTAAGCAATTCATTCAAGCTGAACGTTTGTTTCGTGAGGTGGATCTTCCCTGCTTCGGCACCGGATAAGTTGAGGAGGCTGTTAATCATATTGAGCATTTTCCTCACCTGTTTTTCCACTTTTGAAAGCGCACCAATTGAAAAACTATCCTTTTGTTTCTTCGCCCAGTTATTTAGCATTTGCACATAGGCTTTTAAAGCAGTCAGCGGGGTTTTAAGTTCATGGCTAACGATGCCGATAAATTTGCTACGCCGCAAATCGTTTTGCTTTTGTTCGGTAATGTCGATTACAATACCAGAGAAATAGGTGTTGTTAATATCGGATGTACTGAAACCGCCGGTAATACTCAACCAATGAGTTTTTTTCTCGGAAGGCAAGATAACCGGACATTCCAGGTATAGATTGGTATGTAGTTTAATGGCATTGTCTACTGCTGCCCGAACGCTTCGGCGATGCTTTTCTACCACATTTAACAAGGCATCATCGAACGACATTTCTTCTTCCGGCGAGCAGCCGAATAAAACCTTGGTACGGTTAGAGGGAAGGAATTTATTGGTTACAGCATCCATTATCCAAATTCCGACGTTGGCGGAATCGAGTGCCATTTGCGCAACATCAAGGGTCAAAAATGGCTTGTCAGGATCAGTTGCCGGTTTGTTCTCAGAAAGTTCATTCATCATACTGCTCATATCCAAATCAGGCCAAAAATACGGTATTTTAAAGTGATTAGGTGCAGAAGAAATAGTGGTTATATTATTAAGGCAATCTTTCGTTTCAACGCTTCCCTCACAACGATTCGAGTGATTGCTTCTAATTTGCACCAGGGCTCAATGAAATACGCGGGCGATTTTTGATTTATTAAAATAGCAACAACCGACCTTTAATGAAAACAAGCTGTAGCCATTAACTTAATCTGTAATCGCCTCGTTCGGGTATTCGTCGGGTAATTTTGGTTTTAAGGATATTTGATGTTTTAATTCGTTTATATCAATCGGGGTTAATCAGGTTAAATTTTCAGGCGGAGGTTTTTCTTTTCCATCAGGCCCACCAGCAGTATCAGTATAAAGGATGTCGCCAGCGACCGCAGGATACCCACCGCGCCGGTATTGATAAACAGTGGATATTTTATCAGGAACAGTTTCAATAAAAACACCTGGAAGTAGGGCATGAGGTAGCAGGTGAGCGTACTGGTACCTGCCGGGCGTATCCAACTGAAAAGGTTCTTGTTGCCGCGCATATCAACCAGGTAAATCAGCAGCTCGAAAACCAGTATGGTGATACCGGCGCAGATGAATACCCAGGCCGGCGTAGCATGTATTTTGGATATGCCCTGCGCATAGGACCTGATAACAAAACACGCTACCAGCAGCAATACACCGATTGCACTGAAAGTGACCCATAGTAATTGCGTTTTCCCCAGTTCTACCAAACGGGTGTATGTGCCGGAAATAACGATACCCGTCATCACCAGCGCAACCGATGCGCCATCGCCGACGAGCCAAACCTTGCCTTTGGGCATGATGCTATGGCAAACGATGTTGAGGGCCACAAACGCCACCCAGCAGGTAATAAGGTACGCCAGCTTCCCTTTTAACAGGTAGTATAATATGGCGCAAACCAGGTAGGCCCAGCCAATGATGCCCAATATGCCCCACCAGCCCGGGCGCATGCCATGCGCAATTTCATCGTCGTCGCAGCCTTTGTAGATAATGGCCATTATCAGCAACAAAACAATACCGGCAGAAATCATTAGATTTTTAAAGATTTTTGAAGAATTCTTAGGGTAATCCAGCCATATTAAAAAGAAGGCTACCGTAATCATAAGTGCCCAGGCGGCTTGTACTATCGGTGCTGTAGCTTCGTCATACGATTCGAGGTTGACGTGAAAGAACCCCAAAATCAGCAATGCCGCGCTACGGGTGAGTATGTAGACGAATACCTGGCGGGCATTATCGCCTTTTTTGATGCGGTTTTTGATGGCGAAAGGCAGCGACAACCCTACTATGACCAAGAAGGCCGGGAATATAATATCGGCGAAGCCCAATGCATCTTCGCTGGCTTTGGCATGATCTATCCATTCGGGGATGTTTTTTACGCCGCCAACATCGTTAACGAATATCATTAAAAACATGGTGACGGCGCGCAGCACATCAATGGATAAAAGGCGTTTTGGTAATTGCGACATATTGATTATCAGGGTATAGGCTCGTTTGTTATTACCAGTTGTAACAGCGTTCTTTGGCGTAATCAGAGTTGCTTTTCTTCAGCATCTGGGCAATAATGCGCCAGGCCACAGTGTTATCAAATTCCTGTTCGTTTTTGGTGATGGTAACTTCATTATCTCTTATAACTGCTTTAAGGTATCCAAAAAAAATATCCATGGCCACTGCTGCGCTCAAGTCATCGGCTCCATCCATATGCAGGGAGATGGTTTTGCCGCTCTTGATGCTGGTCGCCAGGAAATTGGTTGATAAATCTAAGTATTTATTATAGGTAGTGTTGTTGTAATGGTACAAAATTATTGGGGGCGGCGTTAAATCTTTTAGCTTTGGATTGTAAACTAATAGCCATACCACGCTAACACTTGTTATATATGATGAGAAAAAGTAAATATGCTTCGTTATTAAAAAAAGGTACGTTATGGATACTATTGGCGCTGCCTGTTTGTGCGATTGCGCAACAGGTGAAAATTGTTACCAACCACGTGGGTTACGAATTTGACAAACCTAAGCACGCCGTATTGGTTGCTGAAAGCAAAATTGTAGTGAGCAGCGTTAAATTAATAGATGCAGAAAGCGGCAAGGTGGTTTTTACCGGCAAAGCGGCTTACAGTGGCCCGGTAGATAAATGGAAACACTGGCAGTTCTATACTGTCGATTTCAGCAGCTTTAACACAATTGGCAATTATAAACTTGTGGTTACCCTGCCGCAAAAAACGGTGAGCTCCTTCCCGTTCGCCATTGGTAAAAACCTGCTGGAGCAGAAAACCATATCAGAAGTAGTCTATTATTTTAAAGGGCAACGCAGTTCTGGCTTGTTGGATAAGGCCGACCGTACGTTGACCTTGTCGGGTAAAGGAAAAGATACTATCGATGTCCACGGCGGCTGGTACGATGCCACGGGCGATTATGGCAAGCATCTTTCGCACCTCTCGTTCTCGGTTTATTTCAATCCGCAGCAGATATCGCTTACCGACTGGAGCCTGTTCAAAACCTACGAGTTATTAAGTGCCCGCACGGGTACAGATTATCGCCAATTCAATCGCCGTATTTTGGATGAGGCCATGTACGGTGCCGATTACCTGGTGCGGCTACAGGTGAAAGATGGCTCGTTCTATCGCTCGGTTGGTGCGCCGGGGCCGGGCAAATTGCCGAAAGACAGGGTAGTACAGCCAGATGAAGGTAGTTATCGCATCAAGGTGAACAAGAGCCAGTCGTTCACCAAAACTATTGAACAAAAGAGCCTGCGAAGCTATTTGGCAAGTTATCGTTCAGGCGGTGGCTTGGCCATTGCCTCGCTGGCTTTGGCATCTGCTTATCCTACATCGGGCGAGTTTAGCAATGCCGATTATTTAAAGGCCGCAGAAAATGCCTTCGCATTCCTCGAAAAACAAAACGCTACGATTGATTACGATGGCAAGGAAAATATCCTCGACGATTATTGCGCCTTGATTGCAGCTACCGAATTATATAAAGTTACTCATAAAGATATTTATCAAACAGCGGCAACGCAACGTGCCGATAACCTCATTGCCAGGCTTGCAGCATGGGCTCAATACAAAAATTACTGGCGCGCCGATGATAGGGACAGGCCGTATTTCCACCCATCTGATGCCGGGATGCCTGTGGTGAGCCTGTTGGAATTCTATCCGCTTGCAAGCGAAGCGATGCAGCAAAAAATAAAGGCCGCCGTAAAGGCATCCTTGCAATTTGAACTGGGTATTACGCACGAGGTAAACAATCCTTTTGGATACAGTCGGCAGTTGGTGCAGGATACCCTGGGTAACCGCCGCAGCACATTCTTTTTTCCACATGGCAGCGATGCATCGCCCTGGTGGCAGGGCGAGAATGCCCGATTGGGTTCAATCGCCACAGCCGCAAAAATGGCCGCACAATTATTTAAGGATGACAAGCCATTTCACGACCAGCTGCAAAGCTTCGCACTCGACCAACTGAACTGGATACTTGGGCTTAATCCATTCGATGCAAGTATGCTGCAGGGCACCGGCCACAATAATCCTGCCTATGGTTTTTTCGGCACGTTCGAGTACACTAATGCACCGGGTGGTATCGTCAATGGCATTACATCAGGTTTTGAGGATGAACACGATATCGATTTTAATATTCCCTACGCAGTATCGGGCAAAGATTCGGACTGGCGCTGGGCAGAGCAGTGGTTGCCGCATGCCGCCTGGTACCTTTTAGCCGTAGCCACACCATAACTATCGAACACCAATGACTATTATAAAACCTCTATGAAAAAATCAGTCGTCATAAGCCTGTTCTGCCTTTTCGCGTTTGCGTGTAACGCGCAAAAAACGCCGCGCTTTAAAGTTATAGCCCTGTACGAAAATGGCGGGCACCACCTCGAATACTCCAAGGCAGCAAAGCCATGGCTGGATAAACTTGCCGCTGACAGCAACTTTACGGTAGACTATATACAGAATACCGATAATATCGATAGTGCCTTTTTAAGCAAATACCAGTTGTTTATCCAACTGGATTTCCCGCCGTATGCCTGGAAAGATAAAGCCGTGAAGGCCTTTGAGCAGTATATCAACGAGGGCAGGGGAGGCTGGATAGGTTTCCACCATGCCACGCTGCTGGGCGAGTTTGATGGTTACCCGCTGTGGCCATGGTTCTATCAGTTTATGGGGCAGATAAAGTTTAAAAACTATATCCCTGCCTTTGCAAAAGGGCAAGTGAACGTGGAGGATAAAGTTCACCCCGTAATGAAGGGCATCCCGTCTTCATTCTGGGTACAAAAAGAAGAGTGGTACACCTACGATAAAAGCCCAAGGCCAAATGTACACGTGCTGGCATCAGTTGATGAAAGCAGCTACGTACCAAACGGCGAGGTAAAAATGGGCGACCACCCCGTGGTGTGGACCAATCCCGCCTACAAAGCCCGCAACGTTTACATTTTTATGGGCCACTCGCCGGTATTGTTCGACGATGCGAATTACAAGAAACTTTTCAGCAACGCTATTTTCTGGGCCGCTAATAAAAATTAACCCCTAAATTTTTGTCACCGTGTTTAATAGATTAACCCCCATTTGCCTCTTGCTTCCGTTAGCAACCCTACACCATCGGAACTCACAATTCAAATAGATTTCCGGATTCTACTTTATCAGATTCTCGTAATCGTCAATCGTATCTATATCAATGCTTCCCTTTTCGAAGGGCACAAGGGCAGTTTCATCTGGATGGGTCAGGAGTATTTTTTTTGCGCCATCGTGGCCTTGTAGCAAAAGGAGCTTTGAAAATAAGGAGTGGTGGAACAATGCCGGAGGGCCCGTAGTATCGCCGTAGGTGCAGGCAATAATGGGCATGCCGGTTTCGGTATGTTTATCAATCAGGCTGTCCAGCAATCCGGGGCTTATGAAAGGCTGGTCGCATAATAAGATGATTGCATTTTCTATGGACGTATCTTTATTTACCTGGGCAATCGCAAGCCGGATAGAGGAGGCCATGCCCTCCTGCCAATGGTTATTATAAAGCGTCGTGGTTCCGTCAATCGGCTTTATTTGGTCGGTATTTGCGCCGAGCACTACCACTATTTGCTCGCAGTTAGATTGCTGCGCGCACTCGACTGTATATTGCAGCAGGGTTTGGCCATTGTGCAACAGGTTCTGCTTGGGTTGGCCCAGCCTGCTTGATGCGCCGGCCGCAAGGATAATTGCCGCTGTCATTTACAGGCTGTGGATAATGGTTGTTTTATACTTCAATGATCTGCCGTTGCGTTGAGCGGATACAGCCTTTATTTCGGCAAGGATAGCTAAAGCGATTTCTTCGGCCGTTTCAGAACCGATATCCAATCCTACCGGACCGTATATGGCTTCCATATTGCCCGCGCTTATTTCGGTGCCGTTGGTTTCCAATTCGTCCAGCATGCGTTCCAGTTTTTTCCGGGGGCCTAAAATGCCTATGTAGGGTGGCTGCATCGGCAAAAGCGTTTTCAGGAATGCTATTTCGTAATTATAGTTATGCGTCATCAGCACAAATGCTGTTTGCGCGCTTACTTCCAGCTTGCCTAGTACTTCATCGGCTTTTGCAATCAGTATTTTGCCCACGCGCGGAAAGCGTTCGGCAGTAGCGTAATTCGGCCGTCCATCCACAACCGTAACGTCCCAACCCAGCACTGCAGCCATCTGGGTAAGGGGTATGGCATCGTTCCCCGCACCAATAATTACCAGCGAAACCGACGGCTTTACGCATTCTACGAATGCGGTATATTCCTCATAATCCTTCACCGCCGAGCGTTGGCCGTCCAATGCCTCCATTGCATAGCCAAGCAAAAGGCTATCATAAGGCGTTGTTGCCCCGTTGCGTATGATGCCCTGCGCTGTAAGACACAGGCACGAGCCGGGTTGGGCGGCCTTTCGATTTTGGAGGGAAAACAGCGTAACCAGCACAGCATGGCCGCGCGAGGCTATTACGGCTTTCAGTAAGGTAATCGGGTTAGAGTGTTCATGCCTGATAGGCTCTATCAGGATGTGGATGATGCCGTTGCAGCCAAGGCCAACGCCCAGTTTGGCATCGTCATCGTCCATAGTATCGTAAGTAACAAGCAAGGGTTGTTGCTGCATAATTACCATGCGGGCTTTGCGCAGGGCATCGCCTTCCAGGCAGCCGCCGCTTATGGCGCCGGTCAGTTGCCCGTCTTCAGTAATCAGCATCCTGGCACCCGCGCGGCGATAGGCCGAACCTTCTACCAGTACCACGGTAGCCAGCGCGGTTTTAATTCCAAGTTTTACGGCGTCGTCATACGCCGCCACGATGTCGTTGATTTCTTTCATGTTTAACCTATGGCCCGCAGGCTATCCGGTTTTTTGCTTTATACGACGTTCATGTTAAACGGCAGTTTACGGATGCGTTTGCCCGTAAGGTCAAAGATGGCATCAGTAAGGGCAGGGGCGAAGGGGGGGAGGCCCGGTTCGCCTACGCCGCCTGCATCTGCCGTGTTCTCCATAATATGTACCTCTACCGGCGGCATATCGGTGATGCGGGGCATCAGGTAATCGAAAAAGTTATTTTGTTCTACAAGGCCGTTTTTGAAAGTAATTTCGTGTATGGTAGCTGCGCCTAATGCCATTACCACCGAGCCTTCTACCTGCGCCCTGATGATATCCGGGTTTACGTACCAGCCGCAGTCCATCACCGCCCACACTTTGTCAATCTTTATTTTGCCAGCCGCATTGCGCGATACCTTCACTACCTGGCCCACCGTAGTTTCAAAGCATTCGGTAATGGCTACGCCATAGCCCTCGTTCTTTTTCCGCGCTTTCCAGCCGGATACTTCTTCCATACGGTCTATCAGACGTTGGCAGCGGGCATCCTTAAGATATTCTCTGCGGAAGCTAAGCTGGTCTTTTCCGGCTAGCAGGGCCATCTCGTTGATGAAACTTTCGTATGCGAAGCCGTTGGTAGAGGCATATACCGATCGCCACCACATATTGGGCAGCGGCATTTCGTAAGGCACATCGGCAAAACTGATGTCTTTGATGCTATCGAAATAAGGTTTCAGGAAACCTTCGGTAGTGCTACCGTTGGGTTTGCTGCGCCCGGGTCCGTTCCAGTGGTCGATATTCTGGCCGGCCATCTTGAACTTGAGCGCAGTAATCGCACCGTTCGTTATTGCACCCTGGCCCCTGTAGGATATGCCTGCACGGTATGGGCCTTGTTTAATGTCGTCTTCGCGGGTCCAAACTACCTGCACAGGTACGCCTGCTTGTTTCGAGATGGCCACGGCTTCCTGCGTATAATCGAGGAAGGCCTTGCGACCGAAACCGCCGCCGAGGAAGGTCATATTTACCTCTACCTTCTCTTTGGGCATCTTGAATTTATCGCTGATATCGCCTTGTACCCAATCCGGTGCTTGTATGGGTCCCCAAATCTCTATCTTATCGCTTTGGTAATGCGCAATGCAGTTAAGAGGCTCCATGGCTGCGTGCGCCTGATAGGGCGTTTGATAAATCACGTCTAATTTTTTACCCGGTTTAGCCAGTACCGCATCGGGGTTGCCCTGTTTTTTGAAGGAAAGGCCCTCTTTTGTCTTGAGCAGTTCCTGGTGGTTTTTGTAAATATCGGCAGTATTGATGTGCTCGAAGCCGGTCTCGTCCCATATCACTTTCAAAGCTTTGCGCCCTTGCATGGCCGCCCAGGTAGAATCGGCCAACACTGCTACGCCATCCCGCGTGGTGTTGAAAACCAACATCTGTATCTTGAATACCTGTTTTACGCCGGGTACTTTACGGGCCGCGGTATCATCGAAGCTAATGAGCTTGCCGCGCAGCCTGGGATTGCGCTCTACGCTGGCGAAAAGCATGCCCGGAAGCCTTTTATCCAGGCCGAAAATAGCTTCGCCATTTGTTTTCATCGGCGTATCCAGCTTTTTGAGGGGCTTGCGTATCAGCTTGTAATCAGCCATCGGTTTAAGTGGTACATCCTTTGGCGGCGTAAGTTTAGAAGCATCTGCAACCAGTTCGCCGTAATTCAATTTTTTGCCGGTTGGCCGGTGAATAACCTGGCCCGATTGTGCATAGCAATCAGTAACGGGGGCATTCCATTTGGCGGCGGCTGCCATAATAAGCATTTGGCGCGCGGTGGCACCTAACGTAAGCAGGCGTTTGTAAGATCCCCGTATGGTAGAGCTGCCGCCGGTAATCTGGCTGCCGTATTTGTTGGGGTCGCCTTTGGCGAATACCACTTCGATATCTTTAAGGTCTACCTCCAGCTCTTCGGCTATAATCTGCGGAACCGATTGGTAGGATCCCTGGCCCATTTCGGCACGATGATCCGTTAAGGTAACCTTACCATCCGTACCTATATGCATCCAGGCATTGAACTCGAAGCCTGTGGCCTCTGCTGTGCCTGCCGAAACCAACTGTGCCCTTTTTGCATTGGCCGGGAAGTAAAAGCCTAAGCAAAGCGCGGTGCCTGCCAGGCCCGATGCCCGTATAAAATCTCTTCTCGATACTCCTTTAGTTTCCATTATGGCTAAGTTTGAGTTTGATATTTATTTTGCTTTAGCCGATGGGGCATAGGCGCCCTTAGCTATCCATTGGCGCACCTGCGCCGCAAATGCTGCCCGGCTTAAAGGCGGCAGCGTACGGCCATCGCCGGGGCGCCAGGCCCAGCCAACCAAATCGTCGTTGGCCATATGGTCTATCAGCTGCGCTTTGCTGCGCCCGCCATTCTGTTTGGTATCTAATAATTGCAAAGCCAACTGGCGCGGCGTGCGGCCCTGGAAAACCATACGCATATTGGCCGGCGGCAAACCCCATTTAGGATTGCCAGGAGGCATATGCAGGCCGGCGGTATTCTCGGCCTGGTGGCAATTGCTGCAACGAGCGGCGTAAACGCCTTTCCCATCAGTGCCTCGTGTTACGTTCATGGTGTGGATATGGCTATCGTCGCCCTGCAGGGGCGCGTTGCCTGCCGGGTGGCAGTTCATGCAGCGGGCGCTCATCAGCACTTTGTAAACGGCCATGAAAGCCTTTACCGAGCCCACGCTGTCTTTAGCAGGCGCTTTATAGATGATTTCTTTTACCGGTTGCGGCCTGAATGAAAGCGTAATAGCGGCAACGATGATGGCTATGCAGCTTATAATGCCCAGCTTTTTCATAGTTTGGCTCCCTCCATAGGCATTTCTGCTGCTTTGTGGATAGCCGCCCTAACGCGTTGATAAGTGCCGCAACGGCAGATATTGCCGGCCATGGCATCGTCTATGTCCTGATCTGTAGGGTGAGGGTTCTGGCGCAGCAGCACCGCAGCCGACATAATTTGGCCCGACTGGCAGTAGCCGCACTGTGGTACGCTTAGTTCGTTCCAGGCTAGCTGCAGGGGATGGTTGTTGGAAGCGGATAGGCCCTCTATGGTGACTATCTCCTGCCCGGCGGCCCTGTTTACCTTGGTTACGCAAGATCGTACAGCCTCGCCATTTAAATGCACGGTGCAGGCACCGCATTGTGCCGCGCCGCAGCCGAATTTAGTGCCGGTTAGGCCCAGGATGTCACGGATGACCCATAGCAATGGCATGTTGGGGTCGGCGTTTACCTCCCGTTTTTGCCCGTTTACAGTTATATTCATAAGCGATAATTGGATAAAGTAAATTTAGCCTAATTATTTTGATAAAACATCTACAAGCATTTTGTTTTTTTTGGCGCGAGGCAACGACATTTCGTAGTTGCCGGCAACGATATATCGTTGCCTCGTTGTGGTGATACCCTCTATCGGCAAGCCTTGAGTAACAAACGATGCACTAACTCATCATTTAGGGGCTATTGTCCAGCCATCGGGCACAAGGCTTGACTGTGGCAGGGTTTGTGGATGGCGTAGTGTGGCTTCGGCGTTTCAAGTCGACTGCCTCGTAATCCTCATCACGATCAAACTAAGGATAATGCTCAAAAACCCCGTCATTGCTATACTATCGTACCTGTTGCTAACAGTATGCGCATATGCCCAACCTGCTATCCCTAAGGATATTTACAAGCTACAGAAGCAACTGGCCCAAAGCAAAGCCGATACGGGCCGCGTAAGCATATTGATCGGCATGAGCCGGTATTACGCGGGCAGAGCTGTTGACAAACCAATCCAACAGGATAGTGCGCTGGCAACGGCCACCAGGGCCTATACGCTTTCGGCCGGGCTATCCTACACCGAAGGCATTGGATTGAGCTACCAGGCAATGGCCCAAGCCTGGTGCAAGAAAAAAGATTTCGTGCAGTGCGATGCGCTAATTAAAAAGGCGGTAGCCATTTTCGTGACCAATAATTTATATCGCGACGCTGCCGAAGCCTACCTCAATATGGAAGAATTTTACCTGGCCACCGGCAGCCGTGATTATAAGGTAATGATTGGATATTACCTCAAGGCCTTGCCGATGTTCGAAAAGGCGGGGGCGCATCTTAGGGCTGCAGCTACCTTAAGTAACCTGGGCGATTTTTATCTGCAGATAGATGATTATCCCCGGTCTATAGATTGCCTAAACCGGGCCCTGGCCCATTATAAACTGGGCGGCGAAACCGGCGTACAAAATACGTACGACCTGCTTGGCACTGACTATCTTTATCTGGACAGGTTGCAGGATGCCTTGAAGTACCAACTGCTGGCCGTAAAAACAGCCGAGATGCTGGGCGATACCACCATGGATATTTGCGCCGTTTATAACCATACGGGCATGGTATATTTCGCAACCGGCCAGTATGCCCCGGCTAAATACTACTTCGCCAAAGCGCTGGCGGTGGCTAACAAATACCACGACGCGGTTGCCGTGGCTTTAGCATACAACCTGGCAAACAGCCTTAACGGGCTGGACCAGCCATTAGAGGCAATTGCAGTGCTAAGGGAAGGCGAAAAAAAATCCCCCGTTATAAGCCCGACGGAACGCGTTGTTTACGACGTAATTTATTTAAACGCTTATACCAGGCTTAAGCAATTTGCCCGGGCAAAGCCTTACTACCTCAGGCTGCTTAATACCTATGGGATTGTCGGCGCAAACGCCAATACGACAGCCAAAGCATTGCAATCTATACTAAAGTATTTGATGGCTAACGGCAAGTATGACGATGCTGCGGCATTACTGCCCCAGTACAAAACAGCCATAAGTAAGGCACCGCTTAAAGTAAGGGTTAGCCAGGGCATCTACATCTTTGGCTACCGCATCGATTCGGCGCGGCGCAATTATCTTTCGGCATTGCAGCAATACCAGCATTACGCCCTGCTGAAAGATTCTTTGTTGAAGGCAACCATAGATAAGCAGATGCAAGAGTTACAGGTGCGCTTCGAAACAGAGAAGAAAGAAAAGCAACTGGTATCGCTTAAGAAAGACAGCCTGCTGCAGCATAACAAAGTGCGCGAGGCCGATAATATACGCAACATTACGCTGCTGGCCGCCGCCGCGCTGTTCATCATAACCGGGCTATTATTCTACAGCTACCGCATCAACAAAAAAAACAGCACAGCCATCAGTAAAAAGAACGCCGAGCTTAACCTCCTGGTCACCGAAAAAGAATGGCTGCTGAAAGAGATACACCATCGCGTAAAAAACAACCTGCAGATAGTGATGGGCCTGCTGCAGCAGCAATCGGCATATATCGATAACAACTACGCGCTGGAGGCCATCCAAAACAGCGAGAACCGCATGCGTTCTATAGCCCTTATCCACCAAAAGCTTTACCAGTCGGACAACCTCGACCTGATTTTTATGCCGGAGTATATAGATGAACTGGTGAGTTACCTGAAAGATAGCTGCGGGCTGGATAGCCGTATCTTTTTCGAAAAGCAGATAGACGACCTTTACTTAGATGTGGCGCAAGCCGTGCCACTTGGCCTGATATTGAACGAAGCCATAACCAATGCCATAAAATATGCCTACCCAAGGGATGCTTCGGGCATTATCTATATTTCGATGGTGGAAGGCAGCGACTGCGAAGTGGAACTCATCATCGGCGATAACGGGCCCGGCTTGCCTACCGGCTTCGACCCGGCAAAAAGCGGATCATTAGGCGTAAACCTGATGAAAGGGCTCAGTAAGCAATTGGGCGGCACTTTGGATATTGCCAACGAGCAGGGTTGCATGATAACCGTATGCTTCCGCACCGAAATATTCGTAAGAGGCAGAACAGAAGCACAAATAACGTTAACTTAGTAAGCCATGAACAAGAAGAAAATCCTTATTGTTGAGGACGAATTTATCATTGCCGATGTACTGAGCAACATCCTTAAAACGGCGGGCTATCAGGTGTGCGGCGTTGCCGATAGCGTGAAAGAAGCGCTGGAAATTATAGAAGAAACGCAGCCGGGCTTCGTGCTGCTGGATATTTTCCTGAAGGGCAAGCAAACAGGTATCGACCTGGCGCACATACTTGCCGACCGCGACATCCCTTTCATTTTTATTTCGGCCAACTCCAACCAAAAGGTGCTGGAGGCAGCCAAAGTTACCAACCCTTACGGTTTCGTGGTGAAGCCATTCCGCGAGAAAGACGTGCTGATAGCCATAGACATAGCCGTTTATCGCTACGAAAACCACGTGGAGAACGGCCTGCGGCAGAACGCCTCGCTGCAAAAAAAGGCCGCAGAGATTTTGACTTCGGCCCAAAGTTGGGAGCTTAAAGTATTGCAAATAGCCAAAACCCTGCAGCCATATATCCCTTTCGAGTTTTTATCGATGGGCATGATGCAGGAAGAAATAGAGAATTTTTACGAATTAGGTTTCTCGCGGATAGGTTTCGATGAATACCAGTTAATCGGGTGCCCCGAATTGATGGTGATTACCAACCGCAAGCAGCACGAGCTAGGCAAGCTTAAGGCGAACGACCCGGCTGGGCTGATTGCCACATGGTACGACGAGCCAGAACTACAGGCATTGCTGAAAACGCCATCGTTAAAAAAATTATTTGCCGATACCTACAACCTCAGGTCGCACCTGTCCTGGCCAGTGCCGTTAGCCGGAGGCAAGGTTTGCTATTTCAATTTTTATAGTCGCCGGCCGGATGCTTACCAGGCCGATCACCTGGTGCAATGCAACCGGCTGCAGCCTTTGCTGGCCAACTTTATGGAGAGTATGGCGCAAACGGCAGGCAGCCCATTGGTAAATAGGCTGAGCAATTTTGCCGTTAAAAGGCAGGTTGCAGCAGCAGAACCGCAGAACCCTTTTAGCGGTATCATCGGCAGCAGCCACTTGCTGCTCACCGTGTTCGATCACGTGATACAGGTATCCAAATCAGATTCCTCGGTGCTTATACTGGGCGAAAGCGGTACCGGCAAAGAGAAAATAGCCGAACGCATCCACTCCTTATCTTTACGAAAGGATAAGCCCTTCATCCGGATAAATTGCGCGGCCCTGCCCACCTCGCTTATCGATTCGGAATTATTCGGGCATGAAAAGGGCGCATTCACCGGGGCGATAGAAAAAAAGATAGGCCGCTTTGAGCAAGCGCACACGGGCACCATATTTTTAGATGAGATAGGGGAGCTGCCGCTGGAATCGCAATCGAAACTGTTGCGGGTTTTGCAGGAGAAGGAGATAGAACGCATAGGCGGGCGTGTAACCATCAAAACCGATGTGCGCATCATAGCCGCTACTAACCGCAATTTAGATAAGGAGGTGGCCGAGGGCCGTTTCAGGCTCGATTTGTTTTACCGCATCAACGTGTTCCCGATAATGATGCCGCCCTTGCGAGATCGTAAAGAGGATATTACCGACCTGGCCATGCACTTCCTCCATATCTATGCCCGAAAAACCGGAAAAAACGTGCGGGGCATTGCGCCGCAGGTGCTGGATAACATGAAACGCTACCATTGGCCCGGCAACATACGCGAGTTGGAGAACCTGATAGAGCGCAACGTGCTGCTTACCCGCGACGATACCATCAACAACATGGTACTGCCTACCCAACTGGAGCAGCCCGCAGCAATGGCGGTACCAACTGCAGAAAAAGTTACTACCATGAGCGAGGGGGAACGCGCCCATATACTGGCCGCGCTAAAAAAATGCAACGGCAAAATATGGGGCGAAGGCGGCGCTGCCAGTTTATTGAATATACCGCCAACCACGCTGAATTCTAAAATGAAGAAGCTGGGCATCCGTAAGGATTTTGGTGCCTGAGAGGATCACGATTGAACAACAAAGCTTTGTGAACTTTGTGCAAAATCTTCGTGCTCTTTGTGGTTGAAAATTTTACCACAAAGAGCACAAAGGGAGTAACACAGAGGACACAGAGCCAAATTTATTTCGAACGGTTTTTTAATGCGATGCCACTAAAATTTTAGCGTAACCGTACTCCCGAACATCAATATATTTTTGCCGGGCCCGGCTTGCTTTAAAAAATCCCCGGCACTGAACCAGGTGACTTCCTGCCGAAAGTACAGATACTTATTGGGCGTGTAAGCCAGCTCGGTACCCAGCTGTTGGCCTATCTTTGTTGACGCACCGGCATTGCCCGGATAGATGAGCCTGCCGTTTACGGCGTATAAGCCATCGTTTTTGTTCAGCCGCCAAAACATATCGTAATCTCCGGAGAGCGTCAGCTTCTTGCTGAGGGCAAGTTCTATATAAGGGTGCGCGTCAACCAGGTTATAAGGGCCTATCAGCGCGGCCAGACCAAAATAAGCCCCTTTGGGGAACAGTGGATTAAAGGTATTCAACCGGCCATCGCCATGGGCTTTATCGCCGCTGATGACTTCGGTTTTGAGGCCAATTTTGGGTTTAACCGCTGCTGTATTGAACACATAGGATATGTTCGAGGAGAGCGTCCAGGCCGAGATTTCGCCGCCTGCAAAATGCCCAAACTGGTAAACGCCTTCCAGGTCATATTGCCAGTCGGGTGCGGTTTGCCACACGCGTGCGCCAATAGAATGCCGTCTTTCCATGCCCTTGCCATCATCGAATGCAACGGACTTCTTTTTGATACCCAGGTAATAAACGTCAAGATTTTGTAATACCGGCACTTTGGTAATCACCGCATATGCGCCCCAAAACTGCACGCTATTATTAAAGGCATCATCAAATATATTGGGCCGGGCTTGTACGTAGCGTGAATAGAATACATCCAGCTTAAGCTTTTTGCTGCCATACATCAGCTTAGCCGCATCGAAAGCCTGGCGGTTATTGGGTGCTTCGCGAACAGCGACTAGCCGTTGCGAGCCGTAGGAGAACTCCTGCCTGCCCAGGCGCAGGATAAGGCTTTGGCCATTGCCGACGGTTCCGGCATAATCAACAAAAAACTGATGGAGATCCAGAATGTTTTGATCAACCGGCGACGGGGTCTCAGGTTCGCCGCCGGCCAGGCTGCTTTGCAACTGTACGAAAGCCCTGAGATGCTTGCCCGCATGGAAATCTGCATGCGCCAGGTAGCGGGTTAGCACGAAGCCATCTTTATCTACGGGTGCTTCGCCCCAATCCTGATTGGTAAAGTGGAAATACTGGTAACGCACCTCGCCGCCGAAGCTGATGTAGGTTTTCTTGTCGCCCGATAGGGGATTGAATTTTAGCTTTTGGTACCAATTGGCGGTGGTATCCTTTGCCAATGCGGCGTAGTCTTCATCGTACCTTAATTGTTTAAACGGTACGTCCTGAGCCATACAGGCGCAGGATGTAAATAATGCGAGGGAGATAGCAAGGGTTTTCATAGATGGTGATTGTAGGGCCAAACATAGTTTTCCCTGTATTGCCAATAGCTGTGCCGTTCGGTCAATATATTGTATATCAATTACTTGAAATTAATCAAGATGGCTTACGTGGCTGAATTTCGGTGTTTGGGGGATAATACAACGATATTACGTTGGGGGCTTACGTTGGGTATCATGGTGAAAGGGACGGAGGGGTGGGAGTACTTGAATCTTCGAATCTGTTTCTTATCGCGCGGCGAGTTTACTCACCCCGACGAGGCTCCGCCCGTCGGCCCTCTCTGCTCCGCAAAGAGGGCGAAGAACAGAAGAAAAGCATAACCCCAATATCTCCCCCTCTTTATGCAGCAGAGAAGGGGCGGGAGATGAGTCGACTTACGACGCGGACCTGTCCACATCGCTGATACTCAAGCCCGGACTATCGTTTTACTCACTAAATATCGTTGCCACGATAGCGAAATTGCGAAATGGCGCGTATTTCAAAACTGACATAATTTATAAACAACTGATGGATAGATGTTTAAATGATTGGAACAGGGTTTGGTATGGTGCGTAAACCAACAACAAGCACAACGCACCATGAAAAGGCAACCCTTAAAAAAACTGAACCTAACGCTAACCAAATGGGTAATCAACCTGCACCAGAAAGGTTATACCGATGATTTTCAGGCTATCGGTAAAGAAAGAGTCCGGTGCCTGCAAAGCGGCGAAAGCTTTGCGGTGACCGATCTGCGCATAAAACTTGTCGACTGTGACTACGACCTACTCACGTGCACTTACCAATACCTGCACACCATAGATACCCAGGTTGGGTACCGTGGTTTATTGATTACCAACGGCATATTGCCCTTAAGCTGCGAAACTATAAATTAAGCTGAGATGCAAAACGTCCCCTTATTCCCCAAACCGCAATCTGCCCAATTACGCCAACATTTAGAAAGCTGTTTAACTGCGATATTTATGCAGGGAGAAATAAGCCGCTATCTATCGGCAGATAGCTACCAAAGCCATGCTTTGTTAGGTAGCAGCGTACAAACGGAAGCATTCCCGCAGGTTAGGCTTGCCTATAGTATATGGCTGGGCATGCAAACTGCCGACAGGCACGCCGTATTGTCCAAATTCCAATCGCTTTACGCCGAAACATCCCAGGGACCTTTAGCTAATAAAACGATGGCGTTCTGCGCGGTTTTTATACACGAATTTGCCGGCATACTGGCCGAAACTATGGAATGGCCAGATTAAAATGCGCGCGCATCCGCCTTCGGCACACGCTCATTGCCAGTCTTTCAGCCATATATCATTGTGCCGCAGCTATCATTTAAGCTGCGGCTTTTTTTGCACTGCGCCCACCTGTTCCTGCATTTAAAGATGCCCTCGTCCCGGCTTATTAAACGCTGTCTAATTCTTGTCGATGGTAACCTAAGCCCCATCGTAGTCCGTCCATTAAATCCCCCTTGCTCTTTACCGAATATCGTTGCCAATTACGATATATAGCAGTAGTACTTGCCCGTGAAAAATACAACTATTTGATTTTTAGCGCATTGATTTAGTGGCCCAAGGCTTGCCAATGCTGAACCGTGCCTAAACAATTAATACGGCTAACAATCATATGGAAACTACTACCACTACAACCATTGTTTTTATTACCGGCGCTTTCGTAAGCAGCGATTGCTGGAATGAATGGAAAACCTATTTCGAACAGCAGGGCTACAATACGCTTGCCCCAGCCTGGCCGCATAAAGATGCGCCTGCCTGCACCCTTCGCCAAAGGCATCCCGATGCCGAAATCGCCAGCCAGCGTTTAGCCGGCCTTGCTGCTTATTATGAAGCGATAGTAAGGGAATTGCCGGGAAAACCAATACTTATCGGCCATTCTATGGGCGGGCTGATAACCCAATTGCTTTTACAAAAAGGTTTGGCTGTCGCTGGCGTTGCCATCCATTCATTGCAACCGCAGGGCATCTTCACCTTTAAATTTTCGTTTTACAAAGCCGGGTGGCCGGCCTTGGGCTTTTTTACCGATGCCCGCAAAAGCTATATGATGACGTTTGCGCAGTGGCAATATGCCTTTACCAATGGCATGCCTTACGACGAGCAAAAAGATGCTTACTACATGCTGGCCGTGCCCGAATCTAAACTGGTGGTAAGGGATGCCACTACTGATGCGGCAAAAATTGACTTTACCAAACCGCATGCACCCTTGTTATTTCTCTCCGGTAGTGCCGACCGCTTTATCCCTGCACCGCTTAATTACAGCAACTACAAAAAATATAGCCACCCCGGTTCGGTAACGGCCTATAAGGAGTTTGTCGGCCGTAACCACTTCGTGCTTGGCCAGCCCGGTTGGGAAGAAGTTGCCGGGTACGCGCTAAGCTGGCTTGCTAAACTTTAACATCATATCTCACAAACCCTCATGAAAAATCTACTCACTATCATCAAAACGCTGTTATGCTTGCTATTGGTAAGCATTGCAGTAAGTGCCTCGGCCCAGCAAAAAGTCGACATGATTATTTACAACGGCAAAATAGCTACCATGGCCAAAACCGGCGAATTTAAGCAGGCTATAGCCATGAAAGACGGCATCATCCTGGCCACGGGCAGTACGCAAGCCATACTTAAAGCCTACAAAGCAACTGCAACCAAATTGGTTGATGCCGCGGGTAAAACCGTTATCCCCGGCTTGAACGATAGCCACATGCACGCCATCCGCGAGGGGCTCAACTTTAATATGGAACTGCGCTGGGACGGCGTGAAAACCCTGAAACACGCCATGCAGATGCTGAAAGAGCAGGCCGCCCGCACCCCGCCCGGTGCCTGGGTAAAAGTAGTAGGCGGCTGGAACGAGTTCCAGTTCGAGGAAAAGCGGCAGCCCACCTTGGATGAGATAAACGCAGCCGTGCCCGACAAGCCGGTGTTCATCACCTACCTGTACGGCAAGGCTTTCCTCAATAAAAAAGGTATAGAAGTGCTTGGTTACGATAAAAATACCAGTTACCCCGGCAGTGTGATAGAACTGGATAAAGACGGAAAGCCAACCGGCATGCTGTTCGCCAAAGAAACGCCCATGGCCATTTACCGTACGCTGGCCCTCACTAGTACGCTAACGCCCGAGGAGCGCATCAACAGCTCGCTGCATTTTTACCGCGAAATAAACAGTTTCGGTATCACCAGCGTGGTGGATGCCGCCGGGGGTGGGCAAAACTACGATGCCGATTACCAGGCCTCCCTCGTGCTGGCTAAGGACGGGAAGCTAACGGTGCGCACCGCTTATTACCTCTTCGCGCAGCAAAAGGGCAAGGAATTAAGCGATTATGAGAAATGGGTAAATGAAACCTATCCGAACAAAAACGACCACCTGCTGATGGCCAACGGCTATGCGATGGAAGGAGCGGGGGAGAATATCGTGGCCTCGGCTGCCGATTTCGAGAACTTTTTAGAGCCGAGGATCGAACTCTCGCCCGATATGGAAACCGACCTGGAGCCCATTATCCGCCTGCTGGTGAAAAACCGCTGGCCGTTCCGCCTGCATGCCACCTACGGCGAATCTATCGACAGGATGCTGAACGTTTTCGAAAAGGTAAATAAAGATACGCCCTTCAACGGCCTCCGCTGGTTTTTCGACCATGCCGAAACGATTACCGACTCCGAACTCGTCCGCGTAAAAGCGCTTGGAGGCGGCATTGCGGTGCAGTTCCGCATGTATTTCCAGGGCGAGCTTTATACCAAAATGTACGGGCAGCCTAAAACGCAGCTGCCACCTATCAAAAAAATGCTGGCTTTGGGCATCCCCGTGGGTATGGGTACCGATGCACCGCGCATCTCTACCTACAACCCATGGATGGCCCTGCACTGGCTGCTCACCGGCAAAACCATCGGCGGCATGCAGTTTTGGCCAAAGGACCAGGTGCTGGACAAATTCACCGCGCTGCAATTATATACCTCAGGCAGCGCCTGGTGCTCGGGCGAACAAAAACTCAAAGGCAAGCTGATCAAAGGTATGTACGCCGATATGGTAATCCTTACCGATGATTATTTCGCGGCCCAGCCCGAAAAAGTAAAGCACATATCCGCATTGATGACCATCGTGAACGGCAAAATAGTGTATGCCTCGGGCAATTACGCTGCCCAAAGCCCGCCGATACCCGAGGTTATCCCAAGCTGGTCGCCGGTGAAATACTATGGCGGCTACCAACGCTAAACCCATCCACCTTTATCGAACACTTAAACACACCATAAAATGAAAAACCTGCTTTTGAAATTATCAGGCCTCTACCTGTTCATCCTGGCTTTATGCGGTAGCGCATCAGCCCAAATGCCGCCCACCATCCCCATTTGGGATGCCAACAAAGTCGAACTCGGCCTGCATAAAGTGGCGCCGGATGTTTACGCCATTATCCCAACAACTGCGGAGGTCGAAACTACTAAAGGCATCCCGCAGGCCACCACAGGAGGCTTTATCGTAGGGGAGAAGGGTGTGCTGCTGATCGAAGTGATGCTCTCCAAACGCCTCTACGACAAGGAAGTGAAACTTATCCGTTCGGTTACCGATAAGCCTATCATCTACGCTGTAAACACCAGCGACCACGGTGACCATTGCTTTAGCAACTACCTGCTGCCGGCCACCACGGCCATCATCCAGAACGAATTCGCCAAAGATAACCTCGCCAAAAATTACGAGGGCATCAAGCAGTTTATGGTAGGCCTGTTCGGTGCGGGTAGGGGAATCGAGGCATCGGTTTATCGCCCTGCGGATATCGTTATCCCCAAGAACAGCAACCTCAAAATTGATATGGGCGGCGGCAAAATCGTAGAACTACTGAACGTAGGTACCGCACAATCGCCGGCCGACCTGTTCGTATGGATGCCCAACCAAAAGGTTTTTTGGGCAGGCAACCCCTTTATTGCCGAAAGCCCGGCTATCCCCTGGCTTTTCGATGGCTTCTTTTTAGAACCTGCCGCTAACCTTAAGAAGGTTTACGATTTCCTGCCCGATGATGCCATCGTCATCCCCGGCCACGGCCGCATCACCACCAAGGCAGGCATCAAATACACCATCGATTACGTGGAGGAATTGAAAAAAGAAGTGGAAGCCGCGGTAGACAAAGGCCTCACGTTGGAGCAAACCAAGGCCGCTGTAACCATGAAGGCATACAATAAAGGCTACGTGCTGTTCAATTGGCTGCATTTCAACTTCAATCTGCCAAATGCCTATAAGGATATCAGCAGCAACAAAAAGAAATAATCAAACGCACACAAACATCAAAACAACATAATCATGAAAACAATAAACAAATTGAAGCACCTTTTAGCGGTACTATTATTAACCTTTTCCATCGGCAATGCATGGGCCGCCGTTACGCCGGCTGCACCGCCCCCAAATTTTAAGAGCCTGTACGCAACGGTAAACGGCGTAAAAATACACTACGTAACCGGCGGTAAAGGCGAGCCGCTGCTGTTGGTACACGGCTTTGGCCAAAACTGGTACATGTGGAACAGGCTGCTGCCCGAGCTATCTAAACACTTTACCGTGATAGCGCCGGATATGCGCGGCGTGGGCGAATCGGGCAAACCGGCTGGTGGGTACGATAAAAAGAATATGGCCGTAGATATGCACGAACTGATGAAAAAACTCGGCTATAAACACATTAACCTGGCCGGGCACGATATAGGCCTTATGGTGGCTTATGCTTACGCGGCACAATTCCCAACGGAAGTAAGAAAACTGGCCTTGATGGATGCCTTGCTGCCGGGTATAGAGCCGGTTTGGAGCCAGGTAAAATCGCAGGCATGGTGGTTCGGTTTCTTCGCGCAGCCGCATTCCGGCGAACTCGTTTCGGGCAAAGTAGGCATGTTCTTTACCGATTTCTGGCCGACTGTGGGCTTTCAAAAAAATGCCTTCACCAAAGCCGAGACAGCCGAATTTATCCGTGCGTACTCGGTACCGGGCGCAACAACCGGTGCCTTCCATTGGTTCGGCGCGTTTAACCAGGATGCTAAAGACAACGTTGAATTTGCAAAGACCAAATTACCGATGCCGGTACTGGCCATGGGTTCTGACCACTTTGCTGGTTCGTTCCTGGCGGCGCATACCAAACTGGTTGCTACCGACGTGTATGAATCCATCATCAAAGAATCCGGCCATTGGGTGGTACAGGAAAATACGCCCCAGGTACAAAAAGACCTGTTAGATTTTTTCCTGAAGTAAACGATATAAGTTATTGATTTTAAATAACTTAAAAGACATCATATAAAGTTTTTCCGACCGGTAATACGGCGACAAAAACCTCCACGGCATACCGCTCTTTAAAAAAAGCGCGGTATGCCGTTTTGTTGCGATATAATAATAAGTAATTTACGGTTTTAAAGTCCTGCATGCGTTGATATGTACAAATTGTTAGTATTGTTTTTATTGCTTCTGGCGGGCCCGCCTATTTGTTTTGCGCAGGATGTGCTGGGCAGTAAAAAACAGGTGGAAGATTTGTTGAAGCAATACCGCCCCGGCGAACCGGATATCGTAACAATAGAACGCTTTTGGGAAGTAGGCAAGTATTACCTGTACAAGCCGGGCGCGTATAAAACCGATATCGATTCGGCATTGCTTTATTTTAATAAGGCTTTAAAGCTGAGCAACGGCCTGAAGGAACGCAGGCTGAGTTTCCAAAGCGAAACCAGGAGCAGGATAGGCGAAACTTATTTCCAGGTGAAAGACTATGAAACAGGCAAGGCCTGGTTCATGCAGAACATCAAAATCTATCAGGAGGCCGGCGATAAGGCAAGGGAAGCACGCACCTGGCTAAGGATGGGCACCAAATGCAAAACCGGCGTTTATGGTTATCCCTACATCCTGCCTTACTTCAACAAGGCATTGTCTCTTTATCGCCAGATACATAATCAGAAAAAGGAAGCCGAGGTATTGCAGGAAATGGGGATGTATCACCTTTATTACCGCCAAACTGATAGCGCCGAAGTAGAGCTGCTGCAGGCCCTGCAAATATCAAAGGCCGTCCACTATAATTTCCTGTCGTTGATATATTATCATTTGGCCGTAGTCAATAGGTACAAGGGCAACCTCAATAAAAGCCTGGCCTATGCCATGCAATGTATGGATAATGCAAGGGAAAGGGGCGATACGCTGCAACACTCTATTTATGTGAATGGTTATGCCTTGCTTGGCCAGGTTTACCAGGATTTGGGCGATGGCGAGAAAAGCATTGCCATGTACAAATTATCTATCCAAAAATACTCCAGTAATGCCCTCGAGTCTGAGTTTCTCGACAATTACCTCGTGCTTAATGCTCTGGTACTCGAGTTGACAAAATATAACAGGGCGAACGAAGCGATGGCAACTGCCAGGAAAGTAATTACCGCCATCCCGCCGACTTATGACTTGGAGCAGGGTGCCGTAGCCGAGATTTTGGGCAATTGCTACAACGGCTTAAAAGATTATGATAAGGCCGAGCAGTACTTCCTCAAAATGGCGCGCTTATACAGTTCTTCAGATTTTTATGCCTCGCGGGCTAATAAAGCTTTGGGCAGGTTTTACGTACAGCGCGGGCAATATGCAAAAGCGCGTGCCTTACTGTCCAAACAGTTTAAGTTTGTCCCGGCGTCGGCCTTCGAGTTCCTGGGGGTGATAGAAGACGAATTGTTGTTTTATAAGATAGACTCGGCCGAAAAGAAATACCTGCCGGCTATGTCGCATTTCCGCAGATATAAATTCCTTAACGATTCTGTTTTCAACATCCGCAAAAGCAAGCAGATAGAAGAATTGCAGCTGCAATACCAAACCACCCAGCGCGAGAACAAGATAAAACTGCTTACCAAAGATGCCCAATTACAGCGCGATAACGCCGGCCGTGCCAACAACGCCCGTAACTTTACTTATTTAGGCGTGGTTGTGCTGATGCTTTTTATGGGCCTGCTTTATTACGGTTACCGCATCAAACAGCGCAACAATGTAGCCTTGAACAGCTTGCTGCGCGAAAAGGATGTGCTGTTGGAAGAAAAAGAATGGTTTATAAAAGAGATACACCACCGGGTAAAAAACAACCTGCAGATCGTAATGGGCTTGTTGCAGCAGCAGTCGGGCTATATCAATAACCCCGAGGCACTGGCGGCCATCCGCAACAGCGAGAATAGGTTGCATTCCATAGCTCTTATTCATCAAAAGCTTTACCAGACCGATAATCTCGACCAGATAAGCATGCCTGAATATATAGATGAGTTGATTACTTATCTTAAAGACTGCTACGACGCCGGCAACCAACTCTATTTCGAAAAAAGGGTTGATGATATTGAGTTGGCAGTAGCTCAGGCTCTGCCGTTGGGCCTTATCATAAGCGAGGCTATCACCAACGCTATCAAATATGCTTATCCCGGCAAGGGTGGCACTATACAGGTATCGTTGCTGAACGCCGAGGCCAGCAAGTATCTGTTGACGGTTAAAGATTATGGAGCAGGCCTTCCTAACGACTTCGACGCGGCTACAAGTAATTCCATGGGGCTCAATTTGATAAAAGGCCTCAGTAAACAGCTTGGTGGCACGTTCCGGCTAGAGAATAGCGGGGGAGTGGCCATCAACATACTGTTTAAAGCAACGCCCCGTTACGATAGTAAATCGTTCTGAGGTCGGCTTTTGGGCTGTGGGCAGTCTACCAGATATCCGGGCGGTTAGATTCACTGCTTTCGGGTTCGGCAATTATATAAGCGAACCCAAACAGGCATGCGACAAGCATAATTCGGCTGATGATGTAAAATACGATTTCCATGGCGTTGTTTTTGGTTTATACCTCTAAGTCAAACTTTAAGCCAAAATCACAACTATCACATTATCAATAATTTGATTTTATTTTCAATTCTTTAGTCATGGTATTTCGTTGAATCACATCGCCTTAGCGATATTACGTGGCAGGCCGGATATTTGCGTTTACGCCGGCAGTTCCCAGGCGCTTTGATAGCCCCCGCATTGTTCGGCATATTTTACCATATCGGCATAAAAAGGCAGGCGGGTGATGGTTGCACTATCGCCGATTACGACCAGTTTCATGCGGGCGCGGGTTATAGCAACGTTCATGCGGCGGGTATCGGCCAGGAAGCCTATCTGCCCATCAGTATTGCTGCGGGCCATGCTGATGTACACCACGTCGCGTTCCTGCCCCTGGAAACTATCGATGGTGTTGATGCTTATCTGGTCGGCATAGGGCAACAGAGGCGAGGCCTGGAAGAGTTCTTTCAGTACCTGTATCTGCGCCTTATAAGGCGAGATGATCGCTACCGAGGGAAAAGGGCTTTTTGTTGCCATCAATTGCTCTGCCAGTGCCTGTAGGTGCCTCAGCAGGAAGGCGGCTTCATCCGGGTTAACGGTGCTGGTGCCATCAGCTTTCTCATCGAACCCGCAACCGGCTGTATCTACGAAATTCATAGGCGTATCGCCCGGGAACAAAACGCGACTTGCCACTGCGACATTCGCCTTTAGTCTGTTGCCATAAAACTCTGTCGAAGAAAAACCCATGATGGCTTCGTGCATGCGGTATTGTTCTTCCAGCAAGGTTACTGCTGCGGGGTGGCGTATGGCTGCTTTTTCCAATAAGGTAGTACTTAGTCCATCTTTCGCGGCCTGTGCCGATTTAATAGTGGGCGGCAGCTGGAAATGGTCGCCGGCCATAATGAGTTTCTCAGCTTTTAGTATAGGGATCCAACAGGCGGGTTCCAGGGCTTGCCCTGCCTCGTCTATCACCACGGTATGGTATTTTTTATGGCGCACGGTATGGTGGTTGCTACCCACCAGCGTGGCGGTAATCACCTGTGCTTTATCTGTGAGGTCGTCGATGATGAACTGCTCTATCTTGGCTGCATCTTTCATGATGCGGTGCGCTTCATCGAACAGGGCCTTGCGTTGGTCGCGTTCGCGTTTGCCAAAGCTACGCTTGTATTGGTGCGCCATGTTTTTGTAGCCCGAAGCCTGCTTTTTAAGCTGTTTGATATCCTTGGCGTACTGATGTGCCGAGGCTTGGCTATCTAAAGTAAGGTCTGTTAGTTTATCCGATATCCGGCTGGGGTTGCCTATCCGCAGCACCTTCAAGCCTTCGGCAGCAAGCTTTTCGCTCAATAAATCCACGGCGGTATTGCTGGGGGCTACGACCAATACCTGCTTTCCATTTTGTTGGATAAGCTGTTTGATGGCTTGCACGATGGTGGTGGTTTTGCCCGTTCCCGGTGGCCCATGTACTACCGCCAGTTCATTGGCCGCGAGTATTTGCCCCACGGCAGCCTGTTGGGAAGCGTTTAATCTTGCCGATGGGACATTGCCGCCCTCTGCCGCGAAAGTAGCCTCATCCGCACCTGTTATGACCCTGATGAGCTTGCCTTCGGGTTGATTGGCTAATGCCTGTGCCTGCTTAAGAGCGTCCTGCATCTCATCGTAGCTGTTGTTATCGAACAGTAGCTGCACGCCGAGCTTTCCATCTCGGGCCCAATCGGGCAGTTCATCGGTAAAAAGGGTTATTTTTAAGCGGTCACCGCCCGAATAAGCTATGGTGCCTTCAACGCGGTCGGCACCTGCATCGTGGTTAGAGAAAAATACGGCCGGCGCACCAAAACGCAACTGATGGGCTACATCTTTATGTGTGGTGCGTTCCAGTTCTACGGTAAGGTAATCTCCACGGCTGGGTTCAGAGCCACGGATGGCTACCGGGTACCAGGCAATGCCGGCCGCGCGCCTATCAGCAATAGAAGTGGTTTGCGTAAGCTTGAGGTAAGCTTCACGGTCTTCGTCGCGTTCGGTCTTCAGTAGCTGCAGCAGGTTCTTGAAATAGTCCATCGGGGCGCAAAGGTAATGAAACTATGCTTCTATCCCCATCTGCGGCCGGTATCCGCTGCTGAAAGCATTCACCACCGAGCGCGGCGTAAGCACGCGGACTTGCTTTTCTGCGGGGAAAGGCAGCGCATCGTCATATCCCTCCGGCGACCACTTATAAATCCGTCCACCTGTTACCAGGAAAGCTTCTCCCGTTATCTCTACGAAGACGCCATCGGGCAAATCGTCGATATCCGCTTCGAAAGTCACTTTAGAATTATCCGCGCCGATGCGTTCTGCCTGTAATATGTCATCTATTTTGTTGATTGATACTTTAGATAGGAAGCCGTATTCCGGATTGCCCTGCAGCCAGGCTGTTTTAAATCGGTTGGCATCCTCGCGGCGGCACTCGAAACAGGGGCGGTGCCCGGCAGAGAATGCTGTAGCTTCATCAAGGAAAAAGAGTTCGGTCCACAAGCCGGGGGCCATTACTTCACGATGCCTGCCTTTGAATTGCAGCTGGCAAATAATCCAGGCTTTGTGCTTAAAGGGGCGCAGGATGGTTGTGCCCTTGCCATGCAATTGCCCCCGGTTGCCCAGCCAGGCCCCACGCGCTTTGGTTATGATGATGTTCCCTTTCGGGTCGACGCGGTTTTGCAGCATAATTTCTTTATTATCAATTTAGTAGGCTGTATCATATGTAAAAAACAGATTAAGCACAAAATAAAATTTGGCGGTTATTTAAACACAGAGTACGCAGAGGTTTACACGGAGGTCACTGAGCTTTTTTGCCGGGTTAAGCGCAATAAAAACTCAGTGACCTCTGTGTTTTATCTCAGTAAACTCCGTGTTTAAATCGCCGTATAACTCACCTCTACTAATATTTTCCCATCGCGCAATATACTAAATAATTTAGTATTATATTTGCCCGCATACCGCATGCAGAACGCAAACAATACTAACCCGGCCATGCAACTGGCAACCGACTACCTCGACAGTACCAACACCATCGTTTTTTTGACGGGGAAAGCAGGTACCGGTAAAACGACTTTTTTGCAGCAGCTGCGGCAGGTATCTACCAAAAAAATGGCCATCGCCGCACCAACAGGGGTAGCAGCCATCAATGCCGGGGGCATGACGATACATTCCCTCTTCCAGATACCCTTCGGGCCGCTAATCCCGGCGGCAGGGAACCCCGACTTAAGCTACAGCGACGAGAAACGGGAACTGCTCGGCAGCCTGGAACTATTGATTATTGATGAAGTGAGTATGGTACGGCCCGACGTGCTGGATCAGATAGACCTTATCCTCCGCACCATAAAGGGCTCTGCGCAACCCTTCGGTGGAGTGCAGTTGCTGCTCATTGGCGATCTGGCACAGCTTAGCCCCATCATTCGCGAGGACGAATGGCGCATCCTGAGCAGCTACTATAGCACGCCGTATTTCTTCAGTAGCCTGGTGATGCAGCGTGCTAGCTACGTTCGCATAGAGTTGGACCACGTGTACCGTCAAAAGGAACAAGCCTTCGTAGATATATTAAACGAGGTGCGCAACCAAACCATCAGCGAGGCAAGTCTTGCTTTGCTGAATGCCCGCCACGAGCCGGGTTTCAGGCCGGGAGCGGAGGATTCGTTTATCACCCTTACTACGCACAATAATCTTGCGCAGCAGCTGAATGCCGAGTTTCTGGAGGCACTGCCGGGTCAGCTGTACGAGTTCGCGGCTACCATACGCGGCGATTTCCCTAAGGACGCTTACCCCACCGAAACCAATCTTAAGCTGAAGATTGGGGCGCAGGTAATGTTCGTAAAAAACGACGGGTCGGCGGAGAAACTTTTTTACAACGGCAAGATAGGCTACGTGGCACGCATAGATGGCAGTACCGTTTATGTGCAATGCGGCAACGAAAGCCGCGAAATTGCCGTGGAGGCCGTAGAATGGACCAACGTAAAATACCAGCTAGCGGAGGAACAGATAAATGAAAGCGAGGCGGGGAGTTTTGCGCAGATACCGCTGAAGCTGGCATGGTCTATCACCATCCATAAAAGCCAGGGCTTAAGTTTCGATAAGGCCATCATCGATGTTTCGGAAGCGTTTGCGCACGGGCAGGCTTATGTTGCCCTCAGCCGCTGCCGTACCTTAACGGGCATGGTATTGCGCAACCCCATCAGCGCGCGTAATATCATCGGCGACCCATCCGTTACCCGTTTCAATGAGGCGGCGGAGAGAATTAAGCCCGATGCCGATAGCCTAAAGCGCGACCAGGAGCGTTACCGGCTGTTCCTGCTTACCGAGCTTTTCAATTTTCAAGGGCTGAAAGCGGTACTCAAAGGCTTTGTGGGCCTGGCACCCAACCTGGAGAAAGATATTATGGAGGTTGCCGAAAAGTTTATGCGCCGACCCGAAACCGCGGATGAGGAAAGGATAAGGAAAGCTGCCGCATATTTTTTGGATAAATTAAAAACAACTACCGAAAACCTGCACGGACAAATACCCTTTCTGATTGGTAATTCGATAGAAAAGGCCGCCAAAGCCGACAGACTGATACAGTGGATGATGGCGAGAATAAGCCTGCTGGAATATTTTGGGGCGAATGCCTTTACTACGGATAGCTTCCTCGATAGAAAGAGGAGCGCAAAGGCAGCTGCGTTGGCCGATAAGTCGCGATCGTACCTGCGGGCCATGAATGCGAAACCCAACGAGGAACTTTTAGGGATCATACTCGCCTGGCGCGAGGAAAGGGCAGCAACAGACAAGGTAATGCCCAGCATGCTGCTATCTGAACAAACCGCAGCCGCCATTGCCGAAAAGCTGCCGCAGACTCTGAAAGCATTGAGTGGCATTAAAGGGGTGGGCCCGCAAAAGGCCAGCATCTACGGAGCAGACATCATCGGCATGATACGCGCTTATCAGCAAAAGCAATCGGGACAGGAGATAGACCAGGCTAGTTTGTTTTAGACTTGCCGCCTCACCCCAACCCCTCTCCAAAGGAGAGGGGCTCAAAGTCCTCTCCTTTGGAGAGGATTAGGTGAGGCTTTATAAAGCGACATTTTTTTATTCGCCGTTTTTTGCCTACTTTTCATCAACATGTAAATATTTTTTTGATTTCGTCAAGCTGCCCGCCTGTTACGGCAAAAAATCGTATTTTTGCGGTGTTCTGTCATTTGCGAAAGACTTAAACAGAAAGCGTATGAGCAGCATCCACAATAAAGATATCGGAACCAAACAAAAAGCACTTGCCATTAACCTTGACCCTAAGATTTACGGCTCGTTTGCCGAAATTGGTGCCGGGCAGGACGTTGCAGCTAACTTTTTTAAAGCGGGGGCATCATCGGGCACTATAGCCAAAACCATGTCGGCCTACGATATGGTATTCTCCGATGCCATCTACGGACAGCAGCAAGGCAAACGCTATGTTACCGAGAACCGCCTCATATCTATGTTGGAGCGCGAATACGGCCTGCTGATAGAGCGTCTTGCCGTACAGCGCGGCGACTCGACCACCTTTTTTGCTTTTGCCGATACAGCCTCTGCACTCAACTACCACAAAACCAACGATGGCCATTGCTGGATGGGGGTACGTTTCCAGATGCAGCCCAATGGCGAGTTTAATGATGTGGTACTGCACGTTAAACTACTGGATAACGATAACAACCTGCAACAGCAGGCAGTAGGCATTTTGGGCGTAAACCTCATATATGCCTGCTTTAACTACTACGATAGCCCCAACGTATTTTTGCTTTCGCTGATGGACGACCTCTCTAAGGATCGTATCCAGATAGATATGATACGCTTTGAAGGTCCCGACTTTACAAAGGTAGATAACCGCCTGATGAGCCTGCACCTGGTGAAGTTCGGTTTTTCTGATGCAGCAGTATTCGGGCCGGATGGCAAAAACCTGCAACCATCAGAGGTGCTGTACAAAAAACACATCGTGGTAATACGTGGCCGTTTCCGCCCCATCATCAACGTCCATTTAGATATGCTGAGCACCGGCGTAAAGCAATTTATGCAGGAACCGGATGTGGATAAGGAGAATGTGATTGTGGTAACAGAGCTTACGCTGCAGGCGTTGAAAGAGCGAAACGCCGCCGATTCGGCCGAGATAGACGAGAAAGACTTTTTGGATAGGGTGGATATCCTTTGCTCACTGGGGCAAACAGTGCTTATCTCCAACTTCCACGAATATTACAAACTGGTATCGTACCTATCTAAAATAACCAAGCTGAAGATGGGCGTGGTATTGGGATTCCCCAACCTGGAGTACATCTTCTCCGAAGAGCATTATAAAGACCTGCCGGGCGGCATTTTGGAGTCGTTTGCCACGCTGTTCAGCCGCAAGGTTAAATTGTTTATCTACCCAACCTTGCGCGATGGCGTGATATGGAACTGCCTGCGCTTTTACCCGCCACCGCATCTGATAGATCTTTACCGCTACCTGATTGCCAATAACAAGATTGAAGACATCAGGCATTATAAAGAGAGCAACCTGCACGTAGAAACCGATAAGGTGCTGCAGCTGATTAAACAAGGGGCTGCCGGTTGGGAAGAATACGTACCTGCCGAAGTGGCTGCCATGATCAAAAATCGTTGCCTGTTCGGGTATCACTGCGAAGTGCCACAGGTGGCCGAAGAAGCAGGAACTACTATCGGCGACAGCAAAATATTGGATAAGGCTGAATAGTGTAAATATCCTGCGGAAATTTGAACCGCATATACCTTTTTTAATCCCCGTTTTTCGTATCAGATAAAGATTGCGTTAACTTATTGTTTTTTAAATAATAAGTATTAGCTTTATAGTAAACTTTATCACAATGAATAATAATACCTGCCGGCGCCTGCTGTGTGCTTTTTATTCTGCTATACCATCTTATTGCTTATTGCTCACTTTATCATTACAAGGCAATGGCGGAAGAAACTAAAAAACTCGAATTTTTTTCGGATGTAAGGGATAAGTTTTTGCTGATCATTGGCGGTATTATATCGCTGTCAACAGTTATCCCGGCATTTTTAAACAAAACATCAGAAATATTCGGATGGGAGAAAGTATCTATCGGTTACTATGTATTTGTAGCCATCTATTTTATATTGCCCTATGTTTTTTATTTGCTGTACTGTAGCATACATGATTACGTGGGTTACCTGGTGCTTCTACCAGATAAAAAAACAGAATATTTAAACAGGCGGAAAACAGTAAAAACAATCATCGACATCGTAATCCCTATAGCGATACTGGCCTATCTCATTTTTCCGCTCTGGTGGTTTAGTTTTGGGATATCAATAGTGCTGATAGGGATCGGTATCATTTGCTTTGTATGGTTTGTTTATCAATATTTTAACGATATAAATATAAACGGCATAAGCAAAGAGGTGTTGATTGTGGGTTGTGTAGTGATATTAGTTTTTGGTATGTTCTTTTTTAATATGGTTGGCCAGGGTTGGGATAAGGGTCTTTTTAAATATTCCAATGCAGGGCAATACGACGCTTTCGATGCGTACGAAGCCCGTAATGAACTGGATAACGATTTTAAGGATCTGTTGGATTCGATAAAAAAGGAGTCGGACAGATACCAGGCGAGGGCAGACCTTATTTCCCCAAAAGAAGTTCGTGCGGATAGTAAAACGGCAGTTTACGAAGGTTACTATTTCAAGGAAATTTACAAGATAATGATCAAAATTGATACCACCAAGGCGATCAGCAAAGAGAATATTTCCGAATCTATCGGAAAGCTTAAGGTATTTGCCGGCCAAATGCTTTGCTATCAAGAATATCTTGTAAGGACAAAAAAAACCAGCCACTTTTACGAAGCGAACAGCATTAATGTCTTTTCGCATTCTTTAGTAGATTACGGCAGCGCTATCCAGAAAGCTAAAGTAAAGGCAATTGCAAAGCAATGGGCCGAGTTGCTAAAAGTGTTGCAATACAAAAGCATGAGCTGGTTTTTCTTATTGATTATGCTGGGGCTTTGTTTATGGTTAAAAATGCAGAAAAAAATGCAGGACGTAAGCAACGAGGTAGTAGGATTTGAAGCTGAAGAAAATGAGAGTAATCAAATTAGAATATCAGCATCCATTGAAGTTAGAAAGAAGGATATAGACGTGATTAGCGACAACCTCAGCCAGGTTAAGTCGTTGGTGTTTTTGCTTTTTGTATTGATAATTCCTTGGTTCAGGTCTATTGATTCCAAGGACATCGAGTTGGATAAACCTTTTTTGAATTTTAGCTTAAACAACTTAGCAAATGGAGGAGGAGCGACGGGCGGTGATGTGTCAAAGTCTGATAGCAAAACAGAAAATAACGGTGATAAAACCATAAATTTTATTGACAACGGGACAAAGTTTAAACTTAATGACAGCCTCTTGATTGCAATTGATACCAACGTGAAAGTATCAACAAAACTAATAAAGGAACAAGCGGCACGGACAATTGGTAGTGCCGAAGATAGAAGCACATTTGAAGAAAATAAATAATGAAAAATATTGGGTTGTGTATTGTAGTTATCATCTGTTTTCCATTTACTTTATTAGGTCAAAGTCTGTCGACAATTGATTCTATTAGGAATGTAAAAATAGATGCATTCATTAAATCAACAGAATCGATAGACACATATGCGAATAGATTGTCTGTTTTTGTTACCGATAAATTGTTAAGCGGGAAAGTTTTTGAAGATAAACAGTGGAACGAAATCCATGGGTTCTTAAAAAATATAAAGGATGTTACAAATAAAGTTAAGGTTGACAGTGTGTTTGAGTCTCAATCTATAAAACAAATGAATCTAAATGCTGAATTTGCACATTTTGAAGAGCAGCGATCTTTAATGGAGTCTGTTTTTCTACCTTTTGAAAAATATAAAGGAAGAAAACTGTATCAGGCACAGATGAATTATGCAGAAGCTCGCGTACAAAAATTTCTCGTTGCCACAGCCAACTTCAAGCAGTATCTAAACTTACTCAAAATATCCATAGTAGATGACTTGATGAAGAAAATACGCTTAAGAATTGATTCAACAGACGTGTTAATAGATATTAATAAACATATCATCTGTGAAATAGACGAGTATCAAAAAGATAAAATGCCTAAATTGAAAAAAAATATTGACAGTGTAAAAAGAGCTGTAGACAGCGTAAATAAAAAAGCGGATACTATTCTTATCGTTCTTAAAGGCGATCAAAACCCCTACAAACAATACGCCATCGTCTCCGGCTATAGCAACGTATTTGGATTGGCCTATCTTCATTCAATAGGTAAATCCCTCGACCCAAAAGAAGGGAATTTCATCGGTGCCGAATTACTTTTGCCTGTTGATGCCCGTACCGCAACCGATATCGGAGGTTTTTTGTTGTATGGATTGCGCTATGATAAGCTTTTGCTGCAGGCAGGTTTTGGGTATTTAAAAAACAATAACACTATGGAAAATACATCGTGGAAGGTGGCCGCATTATATACGCCCCATCATTTCGGTATTGGCGCAAGCTATTCTCCATTAACTAAAGCCGGAATTCAAATCTCTTACAGGTGGTAAGCTTGAGTAGTCTTATTCAGCACTCGGGTAGAACAATTATGCTAACTATCGGGCCGCGCACAATCGCGACGGTGTGCCGCCCATTATTAAAGACAGTTGCCTTTTTGGTTACCATTGCGAAGTACTGTAGGTAAGCGAACCAGCACCTACACGTTTATCGGCGAAGTCTAAATTTTCAGATCAGGTTTTCCTTGATGGCCAGCTTTATAAGCGCGGCGGTATTTTGCACGCCAAATTTTGCCAGCATATTCTTCCGGTGCGAATTTACCGTGCTTACATCTACAAAAAGTTGTTCGGCTATTTGCGGGTTGGTAAGCCCGTCGGCAATCTTTTCAAGTACTTGCTTTTCGCGGCGGGTTAGAGGAGGCAGCTTACCTGTATCTGCCTTGCGCAGATAAAGGCTCGCAGAGCGGCTGAAGTAGTGTTTGCCCTTTACCACTGTTCGTATAGCCTCGGTGATTTCGTGTTGGGCGGCATCTTTTAACACATAGCCGCTCGCGCCATTTTCCATCATTTTTTTGATAATCCCCGCCTGGTTGTTAATGCTTAAAGCAATAATGCAAATAGCCGGGTATAAAACTTTTACTTTTTTGCACAGGTCTAAACCCGTCATATCGGGCAGGTCTATATCCATCAATATCACGTCCGGCTGAAAATTTTTTAGGCGGTACAACAAATCGGTACCGTTGTAAAAATGGCCGGCGCAGTTGATGTCCGTTTCATCAGCCAATATGGCTATAATGCCTTCTTTTACCAGCGGGTGGTCTTCTACCATTAAAACCTGTATCATGTGATTATAGGGGTATTACTATGTAAACCGATGTTCCCAACCCTTCGCCCGATTCTACATCCAGCGTGCCTTTAAGGGCGTCAATTCGGCTGCGAATGTTTTTGTAGCCGATACCTTTCGCAAATTCTGCTTGTTTGGTATCAAAGCCTTTTCCGTCATCCTCAACTGTCATCTGTAAAGTGCTGTCTTTGGCTATCAGCTGTACGATTATATTAGAGGCATCGGCGTGTTTAACCGTGTTTGTTATCAGTTCCTGCACAACTCTGTACACCGATATTTTAATGGTGTTATCCAGTTCCAGTCCATCCATGCCCAGGCTGTGATAGCTTACGGGGATAGGGCCGCTTTCGTCGGTCTGTCGGCAATAATCTTGCAGGGCCTCGTTCAGGCTTAGCTTCATCAGTGTTTCGGGCATCATATTGTGTGCCACACGGCGCAGCTCGGCGATGGATTCATCAAGCATGGCCATGCTTTTTTCAAATGCCAGGGCGTTGTCTTCGGTTATTACAAAGTTTTGCTTCATGCGTTTAAAGGAATATTTTGCGCCCGATAATATGCCACCCAGCCCATCGTGCAGGTCCTTGGCCAGGCGGCTCCTTTCTTCTTCCTGCCCTTTGATTACGGATAGGGTAGCCTCTATCTGTTTTTCGTTCTCTAACTGGGTTATTTTTTGCTGCTGTATCATTTTTTCCTGCTGCATCACGCGCTGCCGGTTACGCATCCACAAAAAGAATAAAGCCAATGCAATAACGGTCAACAATAACGACACGGCCAGGATATAGGTCATTCTTTGTTTTTGGGCGATCTCTACCGACTGCAGCTGTATTAGCGCTTCTTTTTTGTTGGTTTCGTATCGTGCTTCAAGGTCGTGGGTGGTTTTAAGTATATCAGCATTGAATGTTATTTGCTCCAGCGAATCTGCCTTTGCCGCGTAAAACTCCGACTCTTCTACGTAGCCACCGGCCAGCAATATTTTAGCATACAGCTGGTAGCACTCCTTAAGCCGGTTACGGTTATTGTCTTTTGTGGCGAGGCTTATCGATTTATTGATGTACTGCTTTGCAGCGCCTAATTGCCTATGATAATAACTTTCGGCAGCCAGCCAATAATTTGATACGGCGAGCCTGTCGTTACTTTGCAGCCTGCCGGCAACGCTTGCCAGCCGGGCGGTAAAATTGCTAAGCTTAGCGTAATTCCGCCGCTCTACACAGTGCTTGCAGTAGCTTTGCAACGCATCCGCCAACCCTACGTCATCGTTCAGTTTAATGGCAAGCGCTATGATCTCATCGTTTATCCGGTCCGATTCATCGTAGCGTTTTAGCTTCCACAAAATAGCCGCTTTGTTTACCAGGTGGCTCATATAAAAACCGTCCTTATTTTCTTTCGAAATAGCTAAGGCTTTATCGGCATACAACAGCGCTTTTTCCTGCCTGTCGGTTTGCGTGAAGATAGTGGAGAGGTTGGTGTACACATTGGCCATTTTCACGCTATCGCCAAATTTCTCAAATATCACCATTGAGTTAAGGTAATAGCGCATAGCCGAATCCAGCTGCTGCATCAGCCCGAAGGTGTTGCCCATATTTTCGTACATTATACCGAGGCGCATTTCGTCTTTCCGTTCGGTGGTAAGCTTTACGCCCCGGCGCAACAAGCCCATGCAGGCATCATATTTCCCTTCCAGGTTTAGTAGTTCGCCCTCGCTGCTGTAGTAGCGGATGATACCACGTGTAAAATCAAGTTTTTTGCTTAGCTCGTAACCCTGGTTGTAGTAAACACGCGCCTTTTTTATATCGTTATAGGCAAACTCGTCGCCTATATGGTTTAGCAACTTTACCTTATTGGTATCATCCTTCGCACGGCGCAACTGCATGATCAGGGTATCGCTTTTTTGCAAAGGGGTATTTTGGGCTTCACCGGTTTTGGCGGTGGCCAACAGAAATAATAAAGTAAGTAGTGATAAGGCCCCTTGCATCAGCTTTTATAAGATAAAGTTAACATTTCCTCCTTTCAAAAGTACATATGTGCCTCACCAAAAAATTCCCCCTTTTGGTGGAAATATATTGTGTATCAGTGCCTCTACTTTTGGGTAACACAAACATCCAAACCATGAAGAAGTATTTTTGCCTGTTAAGCGTACTAATATTAAACAATGTCATCATCGGCCAAACCGCATCTGCACAGGATCAGCCGTTTAAGGCTTATAATAATTACGATTTTGTACCAGGAGCGGCCATCATTTTTGAAGATGACTTTCGTGGCGACCAGGACGGTGAGTTCCCCGCACACTGGAATTTGGGCGAGGGCCAGGGCGTTGTCAATAAAATGGGCGAAGATGTGGTGTTTGCCATCACCAAATATTACAGCATTTATACCCCCGCGATAAAAAAAGCTATTTACCTGCCCCTGCAATATACCATTGAGTTTGATACCTGGCTGGATGCTGCTTACGACAGCAACGAAGGTGCCTATATCGAGTTCCGCAAAGGGAAAGAAAGGATAGGCACACTTTTTACCAACCATAGTGCTTTCAGGATGGAATTTGGCGACGGCCGCCTTAACGGCGACCTACCCGCAGCAATTGGCGGCGATGGCTACCATAATAAATGGCATCATGTTGCCATTGCAGTAAACGGAAACCAGATGAAGGTTTACTGCGACCAATACCGTGTGCTGGTAGTACCCAATAACAATTTTAAAGCTACCGGCATAGCCCTTGGCGGCAACGCCAGCGAAGGTATGGCCATGCTGATAAAAAACTTCAGGATAGCCGAGGGTGGGGGCATGAATATGCTTGGCAAAAAGTTTACCGATACCAAGATCATCACCCACGGTATCAACTTCGATTACAATAAAGCCACCATTAAGCCCGAAGGTATGGGCACGCTGAATATGATAGCCCGTGTGATGAAGGAAAACCCCGAAATAACATTTGAGGTAGGCGGCCATACTGATAGCGATGGCGATAACGCTTACAACCTACGCCTCTCACAACAACGCGCCGAAGCGGTACGCAGCCAGTTGATACAATTAGGTATACCGGCTGCCAGGTTAACCGCCAAAGGCTACGGCGAAACAAAACCTATAAGCGATAACCTTACGCTTGCCGGCAAGGCCAATAACCGCCGGGTAGAATTTGTAAAAATGTAAAAGCATCTTATCAATAAACACATATAAAACTACACCAATGAAAAACAGATTATTTATGCTAATGGCATTTACAGCAATCTTTGCGTCCTGCCAAAAATCGAACGAGAAACCAAAAGAAGAAGAAAAACCAAGCAACCAATTTGTGCTGAACGGTACCACTTATACATCTGTCAGCGCCAAATTTAAAGTGATGAACCCCATGTTTGTCGAGCTGCGCGATTCGGCCATGTCGTCGGATAAGCAGAAGGCCGCTATTGTGGAGTCGGTGTTTTACGGCGGTACAGCACGCCCGGCCGATGGCAGCTATATTTTGGCGAGCGACTCGTTAGGCGTTGCGGACTTAAAATCAACACAGATAATACTGAGCATTGTTGAGGTTGACCTTACCGCCAAGCATATCAATTACTACCATGTAAAGAATCCGGGCAGGACTACGGCCACGCTTACCGGCAGCACAAGCAAAATGGTTTTAAAGGAGGCGGCACAGCAGCTTTTTTACAATACCTACAACTTTACCGGCGATGCTTTAAACGGCGGGGCATTTAGCAACGCCACCATTTCCGCCGCTACCTATACCGAAGAATAACCCATTACCCCCTTATCACATGAAAAAGATACTGTTGTTAGCCGTGCTGTTTTGCCAAACAGCTGCTTTTGCCCAAGCACCCATTTACCCGGTTACCGATTCGGTGCCGGTTACCATGAACGGGCTGCGTGCCGGTTATATTATTACCGAGGCTTCGGTAAAGGAAGTGAGCAACAAAGGTGATTTTAGCAGGTACAAGATCAAATTCTTTGTTACCAACACCACACCCGAGGCAAGGATATTGTACCGTAAGGCGGGCTTGTTCAGTAATATCGGCTCGGTAAACTCGGCAGTAGTACTGTTTAAATGTGCCAACGCTACCGGTGCCCGTTTCACCAATAAACAACATACGCTGTACATGCCGCCATGCCAGGTACTCGCCGATGTGGAAGATAAAGACTGCACCACCGGCAAAACCGTTCGTAACAACCGTTTTGTGGATCTGGGGTATTGGATAAAGCCAGGGGAAACCATATCAAGCAACAGCATCATGATTGTGCCTCTTAACCAAAAGCCTATCATGTCGGTTACGTTTTACCCGGAGACAGGCAGCAACCATGGGGCGTTTATAACACCACTCGATGAGGAACGGCAACCCCAGCAAACCGGCATGGGCCTTGCGCGCTTAAAAAATTACTCAACCAGTAATTACCTGCACATACAATACGGGCCGGTGGCCTGCACGAGTATTGATTTCAACTGGTGGAGCGCACAATGGGATATATTATACGTGCCCGGCACTAATTATGTGCAGTTGCGTAACCGCTGGAGAAATACTTTCATCAGTACCGATAACATTAATCTCATCTCAGAAGATGGGCGTTCCCCAAAAGCGATGTGGGTGTTGGAAGAAACCGGGCGTAATAACACTTATTATCTAAAAAATGCTGAAGACAACGCCAAGCTGCTTATCCAAAACGGAAGGCTTACGGTTGTGAGTGGCAACAATACCAACTACAACGCCCATTGGGTCATCGAAAAATTATAAATTAAACCTGGTTATGAAACGATATTATTTTACCCTGCTGCTATTTGCGGCAATTACAACGGTGTGCGCGCAGCAAAATGGAGTTAGGCCTTTTACTGCGGCCGAAAAAGAACGCTGGCAAAAAATTTCGGATGGGCTGGGCGCAGCCTTCCCGAAAAATTATAAAGACTGGCGCATCGACTCGTGCAACTGCCGTGATTTTTCTTTATGGGCCGAATTCAATAAAGCCCGGCAACCTTTAACCGTGGTTGATAATAAAAACCAGCCGGTAGGAAACCACCCATATTACGAGATAAAATTTATAGACGAAACCGAGGAAACCGAAAATCAGTTGCAGCAATTGGAATACGATGCGGTAAACAATATATCCGACCAGGCCAAATACAAAGCCCTGCTGGCCAGACAGGATAAAATGCGCGATTGCAGGCAATTGCGCATACATGCCTTTGCCAACTACATGATAAGTTCGACCGCCGGATACCGGGCAAACACAAAAAAAATAAAGTTGGATATACCCATTACCGGCTATGCATACCTGTACACGGTGCCTGTTGGGCCAGAGTTGATGGCTGACGACGGTGGCTCTGTTGGCCAATATGATATGCACATGGATGAAGCATTAATCATCATTACGCCGGCGCCCGTAAAAGTTGTATCAACCCCACTTACCGGTAAACGCAATTATATTGAAGATGAGGTAATACCCGTAAAAGTACCCGAACCCACCATGGGGCCTATAAAAAATATCGTGATTTGGATAAAAGGCGATGAACAACGCGTGCGCGAGGTAATCAGCAAAACCGACTGGAAAGCTTTGCAAGCCACGATAGGTAAATAGCTTATTCGGCCGCGCGCGGGTAACCAACTGCGCCGGGCATCGTTATAAAACGGATTTGTACTGCCACTGCGTGCCGGGGTGTAATCGCAAAGAGTCAGGGTTACGGGTGTAGCACACCACCTGGCGCGAGATTAATTACTACACATATAGCCGTAGTAAGTTTCCCCTTAATATTCCGCCAAAACATTGAAGCCAACGCCCGCCATGCTTTCTTTTTCCCATTCGGCCTGGCTGGTTTCGCGCGATATTACGGCACTGGCAAACAAACTGGCCGAAAACATAATACCGTGTCCACGGGAGTCCTTTATCCACTCCAGGCTCACGAAGAATTTATCCTCTACCACAATGAAGTAAGGTTCCAGGTTAACGGTTATCTTCTTATCGCCCTTATGTACGGTAACAAATATGCTTTGCTGTTGCAGGGGTTGATCCGGGCGGCCATCTTTCACGGTATAAAAGTTGAGACGCAGTTTTACAGAGTCGGTAACATCGCTGGCTATAGAGGCGTTGAATTGCTTAAGGTAGGTGGGCGATTTCTTTATTTTGATGATAGCACCAATCTCGTTGCCCAGTTTATTACTGGTAAAACCTGCGTTGGTAGATTGTGATTGCGTGGTATTGCCAAGCACCACTTGTTTCCATTTGTGGTTGCTTACTTTCACCTCGTTAAGCTGGCGCAGCGCAGGCTGCAGGGCTATAGTCTTATAGCTATTATATTCCTTGCGGAAATCGGCTATCAGGAAGGAGCGGGGCACATAACCCACCATAGAGATGCGCAGGCTATCGGCATCGCTATTGGTGAGCGATATGCTATAATGCCCGTTGGCATCAGTAACGGTACCTTCGGCTTTGCCCACGATACCCACGTTCACGAATTCGAGGTTCTGGTTGGTTTTGGCATCTTTTACAATGCCATCGAAAATCTGTGCTTTGGCAAATAAACTTACAGAGGCGAACAGGGCAGTAAAGAAAAGGTTTTTCATATTGGCAAGACGGTTTTTCGCAGTAAATGGTTACGCACTAAAATACATTTCGTTCATCAAAAACCAAAAGCACTCGTCGCCGGTTCAAGCGCCCCGTCGCCGGTTCAAGCGTCTCGCTTGAACCCACACACATGTCTGCGTCCCGCTGACGTAAGTTGCATGGTAATAAATATGCAAATGTTTCCTGATATTGCAAAAGTGTTGTTGTAAGCGGGACGCTTACATTTGCTTTGGTTCAAGCGAGACGCTTGAACCGGCGGGGTAAAGGTAATTAATTACGCTTTGACACAGTTTATTTAACACTCTCAGGAAAACTGCTTTACATAGGAACGCCTGTTATGTGCTGTTTTATTTCTTAATTATCTTGATTGCTTGTTCTGTCCAGTCACTTCCCTTAAGATAAATGTCAGGTCTAATCCCTTCTTTGTCTACTGAAAATCCTGTGTCTAACCAAAGTTGTCTGTTGGTTGGCAATTGAATGCGAAATGTTGAACAGGCTGTTTTATAATGCACAACATTTCCATAGTCCATCATTCCACCTGAATTTACGCCAACGACTACAACTTTATTGCTTTGTCTTGCTACCATAGTAAACAATTCACCACTACTAACAGTATTTTCATTTATTAGCAACGCAATTTTTTTGGGGAAAGGTTTTGCTTTTGCCATTTTTAATGTGTCGGTAGGTTTGCCATCTTCATTATACATTTTATCGTAATTAGCCTTCATTTTGTTAAACCTCACATCTAATTTATTTTTTCCAGCACTATCCAAACTCTCGTAATAATTTGAAATGTAACTCTTATACCAAATGTCAAAATTGCTTTTTGTCAACCGCATTTCTGCATTGTAAAATATAATTGGGTTTGTGTAAATGTATTCTAGTAATTGAAGCCCAATACTATAATCGCCACCACTATTGTTGCTCATATCTAATATCCAATATGGCGTTGCTTCTAACTTATCTTTATATTTTTTCAAAAGATATGCTGTTTGTTCATAAGTATTATTTTCAAAAGAAGGAAATCTCCAAATAGCAACATCGTTTTTAAAAGTTAAACTTGGCGCATATCTGTCTTTTGACATTTCATATTCTATAATATCTCTTTTTGTTTTAACTATTGGAAATGTTTTTTCATAGAACACAATGTCAAAATCAAGAATGTTATCTACTACTTGAACTTTATGGGTAGAAATGTCTGATTTATCGCCTTCATAAAATGTACCTTCATACTTGGTTCCTGTTTTTTTAATCACCAATTTAACTTCCCCTACTTTCCAATTTTCGTTTTTAGTGCTAATTATGGTTGCATAAAATAAATTGGGTTTCACTTGTGTAATACCTAATTTATAGCTTGAACTTTCATAAATGCCTTCTATTAGGTCAAGTTTTTTTGCTTTTGAGAAGTAATTATTTATTTGACTTTGTGTCAAGTTAGTGGTTAGAATTTGAAAGTCTTTTGGTTCTGTTTTGTTGTCCGAAAATTCTTTTGGTTTATTGTATTTAATTCGCAAATGCTTGTCTCTAAAGAAAGTAATCCATTCTTGTATTTGTTTTGCACATGAACTGTCAGTATTAATTTTTTTTGATAATGAATAATGTTTAACTGTCCACCCATTGTAAGCTGTTTGATTACTTGTAGTTACTTTGTCAAACCAACCTGCGTAATTGGCTTCTACAATTTTTTGAGTTTGCAAAAATAAGCTGTCGCAATTACAATTTTGTCCAAAAGACAAGTTTGCAATAGCGAGGGATAAAAAAGTTAAAAGTCTTTTCATTATTTTTTCTTGTTAGTTGCTGTACTGTCGCTCTAAAATGGCACATAACGACCCGGGGCTTGCCGATGTTGGCGGTTACATTAATTTATTATGCAATATAGAAGAACATTTTCCGTCAATTTTGCAAAACCCTTTTTAGGCGTATTATTTCTTTTTATAACAGGTCGTTTTTTTATCTCCAAATTTTTCAATTAGTCCATTCTCAAAACCATTTTTTAGGTCTCTACTCGCAGTAGCAGTTGATATTTCCGGTAAATGTTTCATGTAGTCTTTTCGAGTAAATTTTTCATTATAACTTTCTAAGAAAATCTCTAACCTTTCAGTTTCATTCAATCTTTTGGTGTCGTTTTCTAATAATTCATCAAATGATTGATCTATTATATTCAACATAAATTCTATAAATATAGTTGATTTGCCTTCTTTGTCTGAAATTGAAAGGGCATTATAATAATCATTTTGGTTTTTTGAGATTAATGTCTCAAAAGGTAAAAACTCAAATAGTGGGTATTCGCTCATTAGGATCGAAGTTTGCCACAGTCTCCCCATTCTCCCATTGCCATCCATAAAAGGATGAATGAACTCCATTTCGTAATGAAAAACACAACTTTTTATAAGCGTTAGTTCTGATTTGTCTTTCAGGTACTGAAATAATTCATTCATCAAATATTTTAAATTTGAAAATGGAGGTGCGATATGCTCAACTTTAGAGCCCTTTACTATTCCAACTCCTTTAGTCCTATATTTTCCAGGATCTAAAACCAGCCCATTCATTAGCAGTTTATGAGCCTTTAGAAAATCCTTTTCTGAATTGTATTTAAATTTTTTTAGTTCTCTATAAACTTCAAGAGCATTTAATACCTCTTTGATGTCTTTTTCGGGTCCAACAACTCTTTTGTTTTCTATAATGGAAGTTATTTGCTCTTCTGATAGTGTATTCCCTTCAATGCTCAATGAAGAATGAATTGTCTTTATTTGATTTTTTTTTCTAAGTTTAGGATTTTGTCTTACCAAATGTTTTGCATTTACTTCTCCTATTTTTTGGGAAATAGAGGTAATTAGCTTTAATATTCTTGGCGTTATTTCGTAAGGTGGATTCATTTTGATACTATCATTTGATACTATCAAATATACGAACTATTGTAGGTTTGCAATATGAGGGGTATACACCACACACATGTAAGCGTCCCGCTGACGTAACGAAATGATTTTTAGCGGGTTTTCCAGCTTTCGGCTGCTATATCATTAATCTTGTGCCGCAACCCACGTACCGGCCTGCAACAGCTTAGGTCGAAAATGCAAAGGGGTGTTTTGCTAAATAGGCGTATTCACTAATTATTTAAATGCTTAACCCAATGTTTAATTTAGCAAATTCTTCGGGTTTGTTCTCATTAAGATAAATATGAAAAAAATCGCTTCACTTTTAGCAGTATTTATATGTATTGCTACTATATGTTGTGCTCAGCGTTTAAAGCCTAATACGGTCATTAAGGCACAGTCGGCTTCATTTGCTACAAAATTAGATCAATTTAACAATTTGATTGTTAGCAACAGCAGCAATATTTTAACACATAAAATACCCAGGGTAGCACCAACTAATATCACATCTGTTGAACGAGCGGATAAATCGGGATTGTTAAACGCTTTTCAACAGGTTTTTAGCGAGTCGAGACTTCAGCAGCTATCGCCCGAAAATATAATAACAATGACACTCTACGTAGCTCCCTCAGGCAAAGTCCTCGAGGTTTTATTCATCCTAAAGAAAAATACGTTGGTAACGGCCTTGGAATTGGAAGCTTTGGAAAAAGCAATAAAAGCTGATGTTGCATTTATATTGCGACCAGACGAAACAAAAGGAGGCGATTTTTTCGCGATTGGACAAGTGGTAAAACTAAGTCGGGTTTTAGATAAAACGCTAAAATAATTCCATAAGTGTACGGCTATGGTCACAAGACCAACAACGGCTGAGGCCAACCCCTCGCCGGTTCAAGCGTCCCGCTGACGTAACGAAATGATTTTTAGCAGGTTTTCCAGGCTTTCGGCTGATAACAAAGTAAAGTTCGTCGGTTGAGCCGTTGCGTTGCATGGTAATAAATATGCGCATGTTTCCTGACATTGCAAAAGCGTTGTTGTAAGCGGGACGCTTACATTTGCTTTGGTTCAAGCGGGACGCTTGAACCGGCGGGGGCCATATTTTAACTCAGTTCCCTTAATTTCTGAATACAATTACTTTTCCGGTCTTATGTTTAATCAGCGTGTAAGTGGAAGCCCCCTTTGTTTTCTTTAAGGTATCACCTTTTTCTATTTGATATTCGAAATCATAACCGGCATTTAAAATATATTCCTCGTTATTTATTTGAATTATTGGCGTGCCCTTTTCATCATAGGTGACAGCATGTATCACCCCCGCAAAATTGTAAGATAAGTTTTTACTAAATGCCACATTTGAACGGTATATAAAAAAACCGAAAAATAACAAAAACATTGTAACGGAAATCGCCAGAAATAACTTTAAGTCCTTGTCCATATTTATCTATTCAAATAGCGGTTTAGTATAACTTACGCCCCTCGCCGGTTCAAGCGTCCCGCTTGAACCACACACATGTCAGCGTCCCGCTGACGTAACGAAACGATTTTTAGCGGGATTCACAAGCTTTCGACTGCTAAATCTGCCGAAACACACGTACCAGCCGGCACTCTGCCAACATCACCAAATAATCTGTAGCGGACTTTCAGGGTTCGCGCTACTATACCAGTACTCATGTGCCGAACCCACGAACCCGGCCCTTACCGGATTCTCATGAGTGTAATCGATTTTTTGCTCGATAACAGCAGGTGTATAAAGTACAACAGGATAATTCCCGTTCTGCCAAAATTGATGTTTTTCATTTACCGCGTTGTGTTTACCCGCCTTGTCAAAAGCCTTCAGCATCCATTCGCGCCGGCTTTCCTGTGTGTTGGCGGCTATCATCTTATAGAGTTCTTTTGATGTGTAGCTTTTAAAGCGCCCCAATACATCGCCCAGTGAGCCATCAGTAACATTGGCCACCATGTGGATATGGTTGGTCATGATAACATAGGCGTAAATATTGAGATTCGCGTTTTGCTGGCACCAAGCCAGGTTTTCGATGATGAAATCGCTGTAATAGCGACGGGTAAACACGTCTATCCAGTCTACTACGGTTAGCGTGACAAAGTAAAGTTCGTCGGTTGAGGCGTTGCGTTGCATGGTAATAAATATGCGCATGTTTCCCGACATTGCAAAAGCGTTGTTGTAAGCGGGACGCTTGAACCGGCGGGGTGGGGTAGGAACTTACCAGGGCTTATAATTATACAAATACATACCCCGCTGTTAATTTAAGATTACCTTTAACTAATCAAAACTTGAAACCCCTATCATGAAGTGCATATTTACTTTTTTATTATTTTCTATTATTGCACAAAGCGAGGCCCAGAACAAGCTGCCCCTTATCAAAGCTACCTCTATACAAGCACAAATTTACGAAAAGGATGATCCGGCGTCCAATTGGACTATCAACCCTAAAATTAAGCTGGATGCCCACATTACAGGAAAACTGGTCAAAACTTCATTAATAAAATTTAAGACCGATATTGATTCCATCAGCTTCAGACTGAAACCCGGCCAGTATAAAGATTTTTTAGTTCTCCTGAATGGTAAAGATACCTGCCTTACGCGCATCCAAAGCCCGGAAGTAAAGAACTTCAGTAAGTTATCGCCCGAAGTTCACGACACCATTCCTTTTTTTGTAAACAAGTTCAATACCAACTTCATACCGGTGCTTTTCAATAATGCCGATACGCTTATGATGAACTTTGATACCGGCGCCACCGAGGTTTCTTTTACAGAAGATGCGCTAAAGCAAAAGATCAAGTCTAATCCCAGGCTTTATAGTGCATTTTATAATTTAAAGATCGGAAGAGGGAATTTTAAAAGCAAAATCTATGATATCCGGCTTGCAGGAAACGAAACTGACGGGCTTATAGGATGGGACAACTTCGATGGGATGATCGTAGAACTTGATTATGATCACAACCGGATGATCGTCAGTTCTAAAATGCCAGGGCAGATAGCAAAAGACCATACCTATTCAAAATTTAAGATCAGGTATTTTAAGAACAAGCCCTTTATCGAAGGCGAAATATATCAACGCGATAGCAAAAGTAAAAACTGGTTCCTCTTCGACCTGGGTTATCAAAGAACGGCTATGCTGGATGATGACCTTCTGAAACAGGCACAATTTCCGGTTGGGGATATGAAGGTCATTAAAAAAGTGATCATGCACGGCATTAAAGGCAATGAAATCCCGGTAATCACTGCCAATCTGAAAATGTTGAAATTGGGAGACTATGAGCTGGTTGATGTGCCTGCTCAGCTAATCGGACAGAACAAGCCGCTCCGGGGAGCAAGTATTCATATTTTGGGAACCGACATTTTGAAACGATTCAATACAGTGTTAGATTTTCAAAATAACATGATTTACCTTAAGGCGAATACCTTGTACCGCACCGCATATGCCGATTGATGCCTTTGTTGGTCCTATGACCATATAGCCAGCTGCCTTGCAAGTACTTAGGCACGAGTACACCACGCGCTGCGCCTGCGTTGCTACTCGCGCCAGGTGGGGAGTCGGTAAGCGCATTGTAATACGTTTTTACCACCCGCCCGTTTTCGTTGAAAGTAGGGGCTGATATAGTAATCGGTGTAGGGGGGGGTAGCGGTAAGTGAAAAAGCATTATGGCAGTGCCTTCGGCCCGGGCTTTATCGGGCTACGCTGCGCTTCGGCCTCCCTGACTGCCACCCAGGCCCCGCGCGGGCGGCTTCCCCTTTCAATCCCTACTGCGAATGAAGGGTAAACACACAAAGCACGCGCCCACCAGCATATGGTACCGCCGGGGGCATTCCCGCGCTTCAGTTGTTGGTCATAACGCACAACAACGGCCAGCACCACGAACACCAACAAAGGCGGAAAAGGCTACCCACCCGCGCTAGACGGAGAAACTCACAGATAATTGCCTGTTTTAGCCAAATGTCGAATTTTCATTCTATAATTCTTCTTCCCTAAAGAAGCCCCCAAGTCGGATGATTTCTTTAGCAGTTGCAAAGCTAAGTCAAAGTCTTGCTTACAGCCTTCCCCAAGTGCGTAAAAGTTTGATAAATTATTACATGCTTCACCATGCATGTTTCTGCAAGCTTTGGTATACCAGTATACGCATTTCTTCGGGTTATATAACGGGTTAGGAATCCCTAGATAACTAATATCTTCATATTGTTGTCCCATATCGAACATCGCTTCTATGTTACCCAAATAAGCTGATTTTTTAATTAGTTCAAAATACTCCATATATAGACTATGTTGCGTTTCTAGTGATAAACTAGCCGAATTATCGTACATTTTCATATGAATCACTTTCGCTAAGTTGTATGCATGTTGTCCTTTCATTCGTATTTTCCTTTCATGCTTGTAAACTAAAATGGTTTGTCTGGATGCTGTTTATCCCACCACTCTTTGAACCCAGGCGGAGCTTGCTTGGAAACGTCCCCTCGCCGGTTCAATCGTCTCGCTTGAACCCACATACATGTCAGCGTCTCGCTGACCTGAGTTGCATGGTAATAAATATGCGCATGTTTCCTGACATTGCAAAAGCGTTGTTGTAAGCGGGGCGCTTACATTTGCTTTGGTTCAAGCGGGACGCTTGACCCGGCGGGGGGGGGGGCGTAAAATCAAAAAAACACCCGTCATGTTGATTATTTCAACACCCCATCATAAAAGTGGCCAATTGCTCAGCCGCTATGCGTGCCGATGACCTGCCGTGTGGGGTACTGAAACAAGTTCAGCATGGCGACGGATTGTTTTATCATAGCGATGGGTTTTAGACCTTGGGTGTTCGAAACCTTGAATTGACTTCTTATCCCTCGCATATTTGACTCACCCCGGGTACGCTATCGCTGCCCGACCCTCTCTCCGCAAGCGGAAAGAGGGTGTAGGACAAAATTTTACCCTCTTTGCGAAGCAAGGAGGGTCGACGCACGATAGTGCCGTCGGGGTGAGTCAACTCGCGATGCGGACATGACCGTACGTTTCGAACACTCAAGGTTTTAAACCCATCGCTATGATAGGTATGATAAATAATGCTTTCAGCTAACAACTTCCTTACGCCTTACGCGTACATTTCATCGCGTTGTTTTTGTACCACATCGCTGTTGATGTATTCATCGTAGGTCATCAATTTATCTATGATACCGCCGGGGGTAATCTCGATGATGCGGTTGGCTACGGTTTCTACCAGTTCATGATCTCGCGAGGTGAACAGGACAGTGCCGCGGAAGTCTTTAAGGCCATTATTAAGCGCTGTGATGGATTCCAGGTCGAGGTGGTTGGTTGGCTCGTCAAACATCAGCAGGTTGGCTTGTTGCAGCATCATACGGCTAAACATGCAGCGCATCTTCTCGCCGCCCGATAATACATTGCTTTTCTTCAATACCTCTTCGCCGCTGAACAGCATGCGGCCCAAAAAGCCGCGGATAAACTGATCGTCTTTTTCGCCGGGCGAATACTCGCGCAGCCAGTCGATCAGGTTCAGGTCCTTGCCTTTAAAGTATTCGGAGTTATCGATAGGGATATCCGCAGGGTTGATGGTAACGCCCCATTTAAAGCTGCCTTTGTAATCCTTATCGCGACCGGTAAGGATATCGTATAAAGCCGTTGTTGCCAGGCTGTTGTTGGATAGTATGGCAATTTTATCGCCTTTATTCACCAGCAGGTTTATATTCGAGAATAGCAAATCGCCGTTTAGGCTTTTGCTCAGTTTCTCTACCTGTAATATCTGGTCGCCGGCTTCGCGTCCCAGGTTGTTGAATATAATGCCCGGGTACTTGCGGTTAGATGGTTGTATCTCATCCAGGTTGATTTTATCGAGGGCCTTTTTACGGCTGGTAGCTTGTTTAGATTTTGAGGCGTTGGCGCTAAAGCGGCGGATGAACTCCTGCAGTTCCTTTACGCGGTCCTCGGTTTTCTTATTCTGGTCGCTGCGTTGTTTCAGGGCCAGTTGGCTACTTTCGTACCAGAAGGTATAGTTACCGGTGTAGATGGTCATTTTAGAGAAGTCGATATCCACCACGTGGGTACAAACCGTATCCAGGAAGTGCCTATCGTGCGATACCACCAAAACGATGGCCTCGTACGATGCCAGGAAATCTTCCAGCCAGGTAACGGTGTGGATGTCCAAATCGTTGGTAGGCTCATCCAGCAACAAAATATCAGGCTTACCGAACAAAGCCTGCGCCAATAACACGCGTACCTTTTGGGTGTTATCCAGGTCCTTCACCAACTGATAGTGGAATTGCTCTTTTATACCCAGGTTGCTCAATAGGGTAGCGGCATTGCTCTCGGCGTTCCAGCCGTCCATTTCGGCAAAAAGGTTTTCCAATTCGCCGGCGCGTTCGCCATCGGCATCGGTAAAATCTTCCTTAAGGTAAATGGCATCCTTTTCTTTCATTATGGCATACATTTCCTTATGGCCCATCATCACGGTTTCCAATACGGTGAACTCGTCAAAAGCGTAGTGGTTCTGGCTAAGCACGGCCATGCGCTCGCCGGGCGTAAAGCTTACCGATCCGCTGCTAGGGTCGATCTCTTTAGATAATATTTTCAGGAAGGTAGACTTGCCCGCGCCGTTTGCGCCGATAATGCCGTAGCAATTGCCTTGCGTAAACTTCAGGTTTACGTCTTCGAACAAAGTACGCTTTCCGTAGCGTAAGGATAGATTAGATACCGTGATCATTGCACTTATAATTTCGGCAAAAATACGGTTAAATACTTAATTTTTTAGCATGAATAACTGGCGGGAATTGCCAAGATGGATGAAAAAAATGAACTGTTACATCTACATTTATTATTTCAATAAAAATTCAGGCATAAGCATGGGTATTTAGCATCAATTTGGGGTATTTCTTGCTAAGAAATTGTCAATTCTACACTATGGATAATAATTCCCCAAAAAGCGAAATTTAGCTGTAGATTAAGTTACACAAATGAAACTAAACCACTTGACAATACGTTATTAAGGTGTATTTTTGGGAATACTTAACCAATATTTAACCGATTATTAACCGATTTTAGAACATTTATTAATTATTTACAGCCGAATCTACCATTTGGAACATCCTTTGACTTGTGTGTAAGAAAGAATTTTTAATTAACCTTTATAAGTCGAATAGTTATGGGATCTGTAATCATCTGTTTAGTTGCCGTTAACATTGTAATGGCGCTGCGCAACACCGAAGAACGAGAAGTATATTAATAGCATATATTATACACTTTGTGCCCCCAAGCAAGCCCAAGGATTAGCTAAAAATAACAGCTAGTCTTTGGGTTTCGTTTTCTGTAAGCTTTTGTAAGGGGCCCGATGCCATCATCTTCATCAGCATGTTAAGGTTGGCATCTATGGTAAACACGGCTTCGGTTTGGTTGCCGCGCTCGGCAAGCACCCATTTCAATTCCATATCGAAGGGTGGTTTCTCTGCCGGCACTATCCTTATCTCGCGGTTGGTAATGCGGTTATCTATCTTCAGGCTCAGTTTGGTAATGTTCTGTATTTCAAAGCTCGCCACATCCTTATCTGCTTGCCAGCCAATAACATTTTCGGGCATCAGTTGCCCATGGTTATTCATATCCGCCAGGAAAATATAAACTTCGCTTATTGGTTTATTAACCAATACTTTACTTTCGAATACGCTCATTGTTTTATAATTATTGGCCCCAGGTTGACGGTTGCTCGCGCCACTGCTTTAGTACTTCTATATCTCCGGCCGAGATATATTGTTTCTCCTCAGCATATTTCAAAAGGGCGGTGTAATTAGATAAAGTTACGTACGGGCATTTAGCAGCCTTGAAATTCTCTTCGGCCACATCAAAACCGTAGCTGAAAATAGCGGCCAATCCTGCAACGTTGTAGCCTGCATCACGCAGTGCTGCTACGGCCTGCAGGCTGCTTTTGCCGGTAGATATCAAATCTTCTATCACCACTACGCGTTTGTCGGTAGAAATTTCGCCTTCAATGAGGCTGCCGGTACCGTGTTCCTTGGCTTTAGACCGTACGTAGATGAAGGGGAGGCCCAATTCCTGGGCAACCAATGCCCCTTGTGGGATGCCTGCGGTAGCTACGCCCGCGATGCAGCCCACAGCGCCGAATTTTTCTGATATGGCAGAAGATAATTGCTGCCTGATATAGGTGCGGATGGTAGGGAAGGAGAGCGTGATGCGGTTATCGCAATAAATAGGCGATTTCCAGCCCGAAGCCCAGGTAAAAGGATTATTAGGTTGTAATTTTATTGCTTTAATTTGCAGCAGGAACTCGGCAACCTGCTGTTCGGTCTCATTATTGGTAAACATGGCTCAAAAATACAGAATTTATATTAACGAAAAAGCGATTTTGCTCACAGCCACGCTGCCTGAGCAAGCGGAAAAATTCCAAAAGATTGATGCAGAGCATTTTGATCTGCAATTAATTTATACATGGGTAGCCGTGCAGCCGGGCAACTTGTTTTACGTGCTTTGCGATGACCCGAAGGATTTCCTCAAAAAAATCACCAAAACGGTTAAGCTGATAAAGGCGGCAGGCGGCCTGGTACAGCACGAAGATGGCAACCACCTGTTTATTTACCGCAACGAGAAATGGGACCTGCCAAAAGGCAAGATAGAGAAAGGCGAGAAGACCAAAGTAGCCGCCGTGCGGGAGGTTGAGGAGGAGTGCGGCATAAAAGTAGCCAGCCTGGAAGATAAGATCTGCAAAACCTACCACATGTACGTTTGGAAAGGCGTTATCACGTTGAAGAAAACGCATTGGTACCTCATGAGGCATAAGGGCAAGGCGAAGCTGGTACCACAAACCGAAGAGGGGATAACCGCCGTGCGCTTTTTTAACCGCGAGCAGGTGGCCACCATCGTAAGCAATACTTTCCCATCAATTATGGACGTGCTGGAAAAAGCCGGTTTGCTGGAAGAGCGCGATATGCTGGTATAGGGCGAAAAAAAAGAGCTGAAAATTGTCCCTTTTTTTGAGAAAAAATGCCCGTTTTTGTGTCTGTTTTTAGAAATTTTCGGAGATTTTCGCAGGTGATTTAAAGGAAAGCCAGCGCTTCCTTAGGGATAAATTGGGCCACATCGCCATTATAGCGGATTATCTCGCGTACGATGCTGGAACTGATAGAGGAGTACCCCGGCTTGCTCACGATGAAGATGCTCTCTATCTCCGGCTCCAGCGCGTGGTTCATCTGGGCTATGGCTTTTTCGTATTCAAAATCGCTCACGGTACGTATGCCACGTATCATATAATCCGCCCCGATGCTTTTGCAGAAATTCACCGTAAGGCCATCATAGGCCACCACATGGATGCGCTCATCGTGCGCGAAAACCGCGCGTATCATATCTTCGCGCTTGGCCACGCTCAGCAGACCGTGCTTGGTGCTGTTTACCCCGATGCCGATATACAGCTTGTCGAATAAGCCTACGCTCCGTTTTACGATATCTACGTGGGCCTTGGTAATAGGGTCGAACGAACCGGGGAAAAGGGCAATTTTCATAAGAGTTTATACTAGCGTTGCTTCAACCAAAAGTAGCAATCAAAAAACAGAATGCCGTAGCTAAATAAAAATTATCGGCGACGCGTATATCGGAAGTGTAAACCTACACCAGGATTAGTCATCAAAAAGGTAAACTCCTTTCAGGACGGCACAGCAGGGTGTTTCAAAAGTGTCCCAAAAAGTGTTTCAGCGCTTTTTTTTCGATATAAGTAATTTACAATAAGAATCTTATAATTAGATACTTACAACGCCTACTTAAGCAACAGGGATGTCCCAAAGTGTTCCACTGAAAACTGTAATCATTTGATAATCAGCACTAATTAAAAAATAAGTGTCCCACATTTAAAGTGGAACACTTAAAAAAAAACCTATTTCAGGACAAGACAACACCTGATGTGATACCCAATAAATTTCCTGTCAAAAATTCACCTTATCTACGTCAAGTCCTGTTCTTAATCTGCATTTTTGCGTGTGCCCGCATCAGAATACATATCTCCATCCTTCCCGCATCAACCCAACGCCCAGCAAAACGAGCTGTTCGGCAAACTGCACCGTTTCTTACTGAGCGATGAGGGCCATGAGTGCTTTATACTGCGGGGCTATGCCGGTACGGGCAAAACCACGGTGGTGGGGGCCTTAGTGCAGGCGTTAAAATATTACGATTACAAATCGGTGTTGCTGGCACCTACGGGCCGCGCGGCAAAGGTAATTACCAATTACAGCGGGCGCAAAGCGTTCACCATCCACAAACGTATTTACCGCAAAAAATCAGCAGTGAATATGGATGAGGCCTTCAAACTAAACGATAACCTGGCCACCAATACCCTTTTCATTGTAGACGAAGCCTCCATGATATCTGATGAGCATAGCGGCTTCAATGGCTCTACTTTGCTGCTCGATCTGCTTAAATTCGTGTACAACGGCCGCAACTGCAAGCTGATGTTGGTTGGCGATACAGCCCAGCTGCCACCCGTAGGTTCTATAGACAGCCCCGCGCTTGACAGCAAGCTGATGAAGGATAAGTTTATGCTGGAGGTACATAGCTACGAACTGACCGACGTATTGCGTCAGCAGCAGGATTCGGGTATCCTGTATAACGTTACCGAGGTGCGCGATATCATCCGCCGCGAAGAGGAGGACTATCCCCAGATTGTTACCGAGGGCTACAAGGACGTTATCCGTATGACGGGCGCCGACCTGGAGGAGGAGTTAAGTACCGCTTATCATAAATACGGGTACGATGGCACGCTCATCATTTGCCGCAGCAACAAAAACGCCAACCAGTATAACATGCAGATCCGCAACCGTATTTTAATGCGGGAGGAAGAACTCACCGGGGGCGATCACTTGATGATTGTGCGTAATAATTACTTCTGGCTGCAAACAGAGGAGGAGGGTAGCACGGCATTCATCGCCAATGGCGATATCGTAAAACTGCGCAAGGTGCGGCGGATGGAGGAGATGTACGGTTTCCGCTTTGCGGATGTGCAGCTGGAATTTATAGATTACGCTGAGGACCCGGTGCTGGATTGCAAGATACTCATCGATACCCTATACTCCGAAGCCCCGGCACTCACCCCCGATAACCAGAAACGCCTGTACCTGGAGGCCATGAAAGATTACGAGCACATACACAACAAGCGCGAAAAACACGAGCAACTGAAGCTTAACCCATACTACAATGCCCTGCAAGTAAAGTTCGCCTACGCCATTACCTGCCACAAGGCTCAGGGCGGCCAATGGGAAGCCGTGTTCGTAGATCAGGGTTACCTCACCGAAGAAATGGTGAATACCGATTTCCTAAGATGGTTCTACACCGCCTGTACCCGCGCCACGGAGAAATTGTATTTGGTGAATTTTAATGAGCGGTTTTTTGTCTGAACTCGAATTTAAGGAATTGATCGAATTTTTGGAATTGAAAAAGGCGCGCTTTAATTCTGTAAGTTCCTAAAATTCGACAAATTCGAGTTCAGACAACCTATTCCGCCTGCGGTAGCTCAATGGTAAAGGTGCTGCCTTTGCCTTCTATGCTCGATACGCTTATCTTGCCGCCATGGCTCTCTACGATATGTTTTACGATGCTGAGCCCGATGCCGGTAGATTGCTCACCTTTTAGGCCCGCGCGACCCGCCCCGCTGAAACGGTCGAATATCTTGGGCAGCATCGCCTTGGGGATGCCCATGCCATGGTCGGTTACTTTAATAATGATGCGCTCTTTCACACGGCTCAGGTGTATCTCAACATTGTCGGCATCGGTAGAGAATTTGAGGGCATTGCTAATGAGGTTGTCTATCGCCCTGGGGAATTTTTCGTGGTTTATCAGCGCGTAGGCCTCGTGGGTGTCGGTTATCAGCATTACCCGGTTGCGGCCGCCTAGCTGCACACGCCAGGTGTTCACCATGTTTTGCAACAGGTTGTTCATCTCGGTACGGCTTGTATCAAAGCTCGTGGTGCCCTCATTACGCGCGGCCTCCAACAGGTCGTCGATAATGTTGCGGGCCTTCACGCAGCTATCGCGCATCATTTTCAGGTTATCCTGCGTGTCTTCGTCTATGTCTTCCATCTCCATCATCATAGCTAACGATTCTACAGCTGCTATGGGGTTGCGCAAATCGTGCGCTACGGTGCCCAGCACCTGATTCTTGAACACGTTGGCTTGCTCAATCACGGTGTTCTTCTCGCGTATTTCTATCACCTGTAAGTAATAGTTGGCTTTGTATGAGAAAAAGTAGCGCGAGGTTAAAAAGAAACCGGCAATCAAAATCATCGATATCATTTGATTGTATATCATTTCTGTAGCATCGGCCTGGGCGTGGAAAAGCAGCGCCGTGAACAGCAGCTCGATGCCTATCAGCAGTACCACGGTTTCGTAATACTCAAATACAAAAAGCACGCTCACTAAACTCAGGGCTACCATGTAAAGCGTGAGGGCGTTGCTGGGGTCGGCAGTAGCAATAAAGCTGGAATACATGCCGCTGACGATGATGTACAGCGAAAAAACAAATACAAACAAAGCCATGCCGGCATTGCCTTTTTTGGTTTTGTGAAAATGGTTGATGAATAAATGGCTGGCAATGTAAAAGAATGGTGTTACAGCGATGTATATCCAGTTGGTAAAGCTAAATTCGGGGAAGTTTTGGGCCCGGGTAAGGCTCTCGGGGAATATGTGGTACAGGATGCGGATAACCAGGTTAAGCGTAAGGAATACCAAACTGGCCCTCCGTAAGCTGAGCAGATTTTGATAGGTATAGTAGTTACGGTACGCGTTGGCGTACTTTACCGGTAACTTCGAAAAATAATGCGTATCCAATGGTTATTTCAGTAAGGGTAGGCAAAGGTATTTATTTGCAAACCAAAATTAATATATTTCCTTATAAAGCAATGCCATACCGTCGCCCCTGAAAGTTTTTTATAGACAGAATGACCGCGCCTTGCGAAGTTTGATGCCAAATTTTCATAAATCAGAGCGTGGCAATTGTTTTGAGCATACTTGTGTACCATAATAATTACCATGAATTTCAACAATTTTACCATAAAAGCACAGGAAGCCGTGCAGAAGGCCTCCGATATAGCAACCGGCAACCAGCAGCAGGCCATTGAGACCGCGCACCTGCTAAAAGGCTTGCTTTTGGTTGATGAAAACGTAATAACCTACCTGCTTAAAAAGCTGAACGTTAACCTGAACAGGCTTAACGAAACGCTGGATACGCAGATTGCATCGTTTCCGAAAGTGAGCGGAAGCAATGTGTATTTGTCCTCCGCAGTGAACTCTACTTTACAAAAAGCGCAGTCGTACCTGAAAGAGTTTAAAGACGAATTTGTATCCGTAGAGCATTTATTGCTGGGCGTTTTGGCCGCAGGCGATAAAACAGCATCTGCCCTGAAAGATTTCGGCGTAAACGAAAAAGACCTTAAGAAAGCCATCACCGCGTTACGCGGCGATAACAAGGTTACCGACCAGAACGCCGAGGTTACCTATAACGCGCTTAATAAATATGCCCGTGACCTGAACGAGTACGCCGAAAGCGGCAAGCTGGACCCGGTTATAGGGCGCGACGAAGAGATACGCCGCGTAATACAGATACTATCGCGCCGCACCAAAAACAACCCGATTCTGGTTGGCGAGCCAGGCGTAGGTAAAACTGCTATTGCCGAGGGCATTGCCTTCCGCATCATCAAAGGCGACGTGCCCGAGAGCCTGAAAACCAAAACCGTTTTCTCGCTGGATATGGGCGCGCTAATTGCCGGTGCCAAATATAAAGGCGAGTTTGAAGAACGCCTGAAAGCTGTCATAAAGGAAGTGATACAAAGCGATGGCGAGATTATCCTCTTTATCGATGAGATACACACCCTGGTTGGAGCAGGCGGCGGTGAAGGTGCCATGGATGCGGCCAATATTTTAAAACCGGCCCTGGCCCGTGGCGAATTACGAGCCATAGGCGCGACCACGCTGAATGAGTACCAGAAATACGTAGAAAAGGATAAGGCCCTCGAGCGTCGTTTCCAAAAGGTGATGGTGGGCGAGCCGGATACTGCTGATGCTATATCCATCCTGCGTGGATTGAAAGAACGTTATGAGGCACACCACAAAGTGCGTATCCGCGATGAGGCTATTATTGCTTCGGTGGAGATGTCGCAACGCTATATATCCGACAGGTTCTTGCCCGATAAGGCCATCGATTTAATGGACGAGGCCGCATCTAAACTCCGTTTGGAAATGGACTCGGTACCAGAAGCGGTGGATGAACTGGAACGCCGCATTATGCAGCTGGAAATAGAGCGCGAGGCCATCAAACGTGAAAAAGACGACCGCAAGGTTGCCGAACTGAGCGAAGAGATTGCCAACCTATCGGCCGAACGCGATTCCCTGCGGGCTAAATGGCAGGGCGAAAAGGATATCGTAAACGGCATTAACCAAAAGGTTGAGCAGATAGAAAACTATAAGTTGGAAGCCGAACAGGCCGAACGCGCGGGTGACTACGGTAAAGTAGCCGAGTTGCGCTACGGCACCATCGTACAGGCGCAGCAGGAAGTTGAAAAACTGAAAGCTGCCCTTGCAGAAAATCCCGATGACAGCCGCATGCTGAAAGAGGAAGTTACTGCCGACGATATTGCCGGCGTAGTAAGCCGCTGGACGGGCATCCCCGTGAGTAAAATGATACAAAGCGAACGCGAAAAGCTGCTGCATTTAGAAGAAGAACTACACAAACGCGTAGCAGGGCAGGAGGAGGCCATAGAGGCTATCAGCGATGCCATACGCCGCAGCAGGGCAGGCTTACAGGATAAACGCAAGCCGATTGGTTCCTTCATTTTCCTGGGGACTACTGGTGTTGGTAAAACGGAGTTGGCAAAAGCCTTAGCCGAATACTTGTTCAACGACGAGAACTCCTTAGTAAGGATAGATATGAGCGAGTACCAGGAACGGCATTCCGTTTCTAGATTGATAGGAGCGCCTCCGGGCTATGTGGGTTACGATGAAGGCGGGCAATTGACCGAGGCCGTGCGCAGAAAGCCATACAGTGTGGTATTACTGGATGAGATTGAGAAGGCTCACCCGGATGTGTTCAATATCCTGTTACAGGTATTGGACGATGGGCACCTCACCGATAACAAAGGCCGTGTGGTGAATTTCAAGAACACCATCATCATCATGACCTCAAATATCGGCTCCAACATTATACAGGAGAACTTCCAGAATCTGGAAGACAAAAACCGCGATGCCGTGATAGCCAAAACAAAGAACGATTTGTTCAATGTGTTGCGTGCTACCATCCGCCCCGAGTTTTTGAACCGGATAGACGAGATCATCATGTTTACCCCGCTAAGCCGCGACGAGATAACCGACATTGTGAAACTGCAGTTTAAACAATTGCAAAACACGCTGGCCGAACTGGGCATCACCATAGAAGCATCGGAAGAAGCCCTGGACTGGCTGGCCCAGCTTGGTTACGACCCGCAATTCGGTGCCCGTCCGCTAAAGCGCGTGATTCAGAAAAAGATAATGAACGAACTGTCGAAACAGATACTATCCGGTGCGGTAGATCGCGACAGCAAGATAAAACTGGATATGTTTGATAACAACTTTGTGTTTATGAATTCGTGATTGCCGGAGTGAATGGTTGATTAGTGAGTGGAGAGTGGTTGAAAACACAAGTTGAAAATATAGTTCAGAATAGATAGCTGCCTGTGAGGGTGGCTCTTTTTTTGTGCGGGAATTTGTACATTTAAGTAATGAAACCTATAATCCTATCAGTCACGATAATCTGCCTGTTCGTAGCCTGCAAACCTAAATCCAAAACTGATTCACCAAAGCAGCCATACGAGTTAATTATTAATCAAGATCAAATTCCACCTGTGAGTGATATAGCATCACCTTATCAAATAGAAACTTTCAGAGGCATAACAGTTCCAATAGCACTTTTGAACAATAGCAATGATACCCTAAAATATGTTAATATGAGCTGCTCGAGTGATGAGATTTTCTCTACCAATTCAAACAAGGTAGTACTGTTTAGGCATGGCTGCGATAAAAATATTGACGAAATTCATACCGTTCCGCCGCATCAATCAGAAATTATTAACCGTGCATTGGTAGTAAGCAACAAAGCAAGCAAGGGTGAAAAGTTTAAAGTGAGTATGTTATTAATAGTTAGCACCGACTACCAAAGTTTATACACTTTAAATGAGCATATTTCAAAGCATAAGGGAATAACAATATGGTCAAATGAGGTGCATATACCCTAAATACTTTCCTATTTAATGAAAAGTTGCTCGGGAGGGCGTCCGTTTTTTTGTGAGGTCAGGTAGAGAAACGATTAATGCGCTGCACTATTATTTTCCGGCTTCCTTTAAAAAGAAATCAGTCATTTTTTTAAAGGTATTTTCATTGAAAGTAATCGGCCCATGCTGGCCTCCAGGAACAGTGATAAACTCAGTCAATATTCCCCGTTCTTGCAATGCTTTGGCAAAAAGCACACTTTGGCAATAGGGTACAACATTATCCGCATCGCCATGAATTACGATAAAATGAGGATCCGAGTTATCCAAAAAGGTGATGGGGTTGAGAAGAGCTATCATATCAAGATTTTCGGCCGGATTGCCTCTAATAAGCGCCGCTTCGGGGGAGTCTGCTCCTTTTGGTTTATTACACCCATCCATCAGGGCCATGTCGATAGGGCCAAACCAATCAACGGCTGCGTTCACAGAACTGCTGGTTGCAGTATAATTTCCAACATTTCCTTCTATATCAACTTTCACTTTTCCCACTGTAAATTCTTTAACCGCATTTGATGTTGCGGCGAGCGAGGCAAGATGCCCACCTGATGAATAGCCCGTAATGCCAATAAATGAAGCATCAATTTGATATTTACCTGCATTTGCCCTTACATATCGTACTGCAGCTTTCACATCATTGATCTGGGCCGGATAAGGAGCATCCCCACTCGACCTGTGGTTAATGGCTATAACCGCAAAACCGTTGTCGAGTAATGATTTTCCAAAAGCATCATAGGCAGCTTGTTTCAAATTATTGCCATACCATGCACTGCCGTATATTACAACAACTGCCTTATAAGTGGGTTTTGCTACTGCGGGCAAATAGATGTCGAGGTTATGATACTCTTTGCCATCATCGGCATAATTCAAATTGAGCCATTGCTTAACATCTACAGTAGATGGAACAATTACGCTATCTTTTGTTAATTGCTGACTTTTTTTGCAGCTAAGAAGTAATACAACAAGGATTGAGAAGGCTAATCTTAAAGTGGTCATTTAGTATGGTTTAGGTCAAACATAATATTAGTATTTCATATGCTCAAGCTTTGCTTAAAATAAGGCAATCGATGGTCAAATACTTAAAGAGGTCACAAAACGTGTAATACAGAAAAAGGCAATGAACGAACTGTCAAAAAAAGATTCTATTCGGTGCGGAAGACCGCTACAGTAGTGCGTGAATGGTTGATTAGTGAGTGGGGAGTGGTTGAAAACACAAGTTGAAAATATAGTTCAGAATGGAGAGCTGCCGTGTGGGTGGCTCTTTCGTTGTGGCAACTGCGGTTTATTTGTACATTTATCATAATGAACCCTAAAATCTTATCAATCATAGTAATCTGCCTGTTAGCAGCCTGTCAACATAAGCCCAAAGCTAATAATGTAATAAATAGTAAGGTGAAAGACACAGCTGATGCCGCTGTTTCAAGGTTAAGACTTGTACATGATTCGTTAAAGTCAATCGACCATAAGCTCACCCCCAAAAACAGAAAGGATTACATTTTAACAATTGACCAACAGCGAATATCGCCGATAAAGGATACCCTCGATTATACAATAAAAAAAGGGTATCATAAGCAAAGCTACGTCAACGTGCCCATGCTGTTAGAGAACCGAAGTGCTGACACACTAAAATATTTTATCATGACTTGCTCAGAATGGGATGTTTTCAGGGTTAATAATATGAGGTTATCTTATTTTGACACTATATGCGAAAGTAATTTTCCCGAAGTCCGTAAAATTGCTCCCAAGCAATCAGAAAGCTTTAATATTCCTCTAAAAGTAAGCCGTCGAGAAGGGGGGACTCGCACATTTAAAATAGGAATGAGTTTGCAATTATATATTGTGGGCGAGTATTTGGACCCTTACAAAAACATGACTGATCCCAACGCTCCCAACACCATCTGGTCCAACCAAGTCAACATACCATAAAATATCGTTAATTTAAATAGAGAGTTGCCCGGGAGGGTGGCTCTTTTTTTGTTTAACGTGCCCGACGATCGCTCACCAAACCTCACCAACTTTTCTCATTGTATGTGTTCTTTTACAAGTTGGGCAATGATCATGATTATACCAGCAACCTGTGGCTCCAGCACCCCAAATGCCGTCGTAGTAGCAGGCAAGCCTTTTACAATTATCACATCGGTAAATATTTAAGCCAGTTTTGGGGTTTTTACAGTACGGGCATTTGGAGTAGCGGTCCATGTGATGTGGTTTTTTTAATTAAGGCAAATGCTTATCAAAGCGTATAAAACGATTTTGTTATTACAGATATTTCTACACTTCGTACCGCGCTTTTCCCAATTCGGTGTATAAATAAGACAAATGGAATAATTCTTCACTCGTCATGTCGTTTGAGTTCATGGTTATTAACTCGTCGATATACCATTCGGCAGCGTCGGCATAGTAATGAACTTTTTGTTTTACAACTCCTACTACTTTGTCGTCAACAAATACTTTAGCCAACTCGGTAAGGGGCAAAACAATTAAGTATTTTACTAACTTGGCAAACCAAACCGGCAACCGAATCAATATAATAATCAAAAATTTATCCGAATAACGACCCGCATTTTCAGCCCAATTGTATATGCCAAGGCCGAAATTGATGAATTTAAGCATGATGTCTGTAATTGTTTCTGGAAGCCAGAAGCGAGATAACGGAGCAACACCAAGCAGGCATGAGATTGCCTGAACACACCAGATCAATCCGACTATTACACCTAAAACTGGTGTTATTGCGCCCGCTATTGCAGTTAAAATTCCTAAGAAAATAAGGCCGTAGAAGAATGATACAATCGATAGCAGTGCCATGTCTTCTTTAAAATCATCGTTTATCAAATCCTTCAATTTAAAACCGTCGCTGAGTAAAACTTCCTTTACGGAATGTTTGTATTTTTTTTCTTTCACAAATCCCCACACATCTCTTAAAATAGTTTGAATTTCGGGAGCATTTTTTCTGATCACATCTTCGGGCTCTTCGTGCGCGGTTTGCCTTTCGCTTGCGAATGAAAACGTGTCGCCCGCCTGATAAGTTCCCTCCAGATAGGAGCGGATCATTTGGCAGGCCTGTTTAATTGATTGAAAGTTTGTGGTATATTCTTCAGTAACTACGGGGTCGTTAAGATGTGTTACATTATCCGGATGCCATCTTTTTTTAGATTTTTTTTCCAATTGTGGAATTTCCCCAACATTGATTTTGGAGATATCCGTTATTTCCAAAATTTCAATGGCTTTATCAAAAGTTAATTCCATAACTGTGGTATTTTAATGAAGTGAATTTTTAATTATCCTAAAAAGAGAAAATCAATTTAAAAGAAGGGAGCGTATACATGCAAGCAAAAAGTTTGCGGTTAGTTGAATGAGACAGGGACTGAAGCGGTTTAATTCTGGAAACTTCTGCAGCTATTACAACGTGTGTGTTTGCACCAATTGCAATAATTCTCATCCCGATACATGGTCTCTTTGCATTTGCAACATTGCCAGCCGCGGGTTAAGGCAACAGTTGATTTTGTAGATAGCATGTTTTTTTTAAGAGCTATTTTACGTACAACAGGTTGGGGAATTGACTTTTTAGCATCAAACGGTTCTGCTAACATATTTTTTGGCGTTAAGGTTTAGGATACAACAAATAAAAACTATTGTTATCTTGTAGTATCAAATTGGGAAGTAAATTTATATTCAAAATAAATATATGTCAATAACGGTATTCCGGTATTTATCAGTTAGTTAAAGGGAGTGTCTGCAAGCAAAATCAACTACACCCTGGATATTTTTTAGTCGTAATTTTTTAAATATATTTTTACGATGCGTTTCAACAGTATTTATACTTATGAAGAGTTTTTGTGCAATTTGATTGCTTGTGAGTCCTGCTCTGATTAAAGAAATAATCTGCAATTCACGGTGCGACAGGTTATGTTTTGGCGAATATTGCTTGTCAAATGCTACATACCAATCTTTCTCTCTTGTAAACGCCTCAAATGCGTCATGCCCTTCTAAAACATCTTTTATTTTCGAAGTCAAACAATGGCAGTCAATATCTTTAGATAAATAACCGCTTGCTCCGATACTTTTCAATTGACATTCTAAGTCGTAAATATAAACAACAGAAAGAGCAACTATTTTTGTTAGTGGATAGTCTAAAGCAATTGTTTTGACGGTGTTTAACCCATTGGTGTAGGGTACCCTTAGGCCTAAAATAACCAAATCGGCCTTTTCTGTTTTAAGAAGATTAAGCAATTCTCTTCCGTCGTCAGCCACCGCAGAAACGTGGAAATCGTCCTGGAGTGTGACAATCACCCCTTTGACAAACAAAGGGTGTTCAATTGCTATTATTAGTTTAGGTTTTTGAATGTCCACAATTTCAGTGGTTTATAATTCAATAATACAATAATATTATTTAATATCTATTTATATATAGTGATCGTTTTCTTAAGGTTTTTTTGTTGAATGAAAATCATAATTCCTTCCCCGTGTAATCACCCTGCCGTTTCCCCGTGTTTTCCCCCTAAAACAATTTGTTAACAATAAGGTAACGGATTGTGCATAATTATACGAAACATTAACCCCAGTTTTGAACGTATAATTAATAATAATTAACTCATACTCACTTACACTACAAACATCTATGAATTATTTCTCTAAATTAAAATTGCCGCTACTCTCATTAGCGGTTGCAGGTTTATTGGCCACGGGCTGCCAGAAATCAGAAAATCAAAAAAAGGATGCCCCGGTAACGGCAGTAAGCACCCTAAAAACAGATGCGGTTACCTTAACCCAGGGCTTTGAGGTTGGCGCAACCAGCCCAAAAACGGCTTATGATGTATCGCCAACCGGCTCTTCGAGCGGCGACAATGTCACCCTTTCGGGCAATTCCTGGAACTTGTATGATGCGCTTATCGGCAACCTTTCCGGCGATAAAAAGGCAGGCTCATGGTCGGCACGTATACGCAATACTGGTAAAGTTACCATGCTGTACAACCTGACTACCGGCATCAGCAGCGTAACAGTTAAACACGCAACATACGGTACAGATGGCAACAGCACCTGGGGCTTGTTCTACTCGGTAAACAGCGGCAGCAGCTGGACACAGGCCGGCAGCAACGTAACCACCAGCAGTACCCTTACCACCCAAACATTCACTTTTACCGTTAGCGGTACCGTACGTTTGGAGATCCGCAAACTTAGCGGCGGCGCCGACCGTATCAATATCGACGATATTACCGTTAACGATAACGCAGGCGGTGGCGGCGGTGGTACTGTACTTACAGGCAAAAAATTCCTGTTTGATGCCAGCCATTTAGAAAACGCAGGCAGCGCCGACTGGCAGATAGATGCCGACGGTACCGAGAACGTACCCTTATACACAGGTGGCACCACAGTAGAAACCAAAGCACAGCGTTACCCAACGCCATCATACACTGGTATCACCTCAAGCACTGCCGAAAATTACTGGAAAGGCGCTATGTCTGCCTGGGCAGTAGAGTTGGTTAAAAAAGGCGAACTGGTAGAAACCCTGCCTGTTGGCACCGCGCTTACTTATGGCGACGGCTCTAACCCGCAGGATCTCAGCAATTACGATGTTTACGTGGTAATTGAGCCAAACCGCTTGTTTACCGCGGCGGAGAAAACCGCTATCATGACCTTCGTATCAAACGGCGGCGGATTGGTAATGGTTGCCGACCATACCGCAGCTACCACAGGCGGTACCGATGCTAACGGCTACAACCCATCAGACCGCGATGGCGATGGCTACGATTCGCCACGCGTTTGGAACGATCTGATGACAAATAATGGTATCAACAATAACAATCCTTTCGGTTTTATCGTAAACTATGTTGATATCAGCGAAGGGCCGTCGACCAATGTTTACACGGGTACAAATACCAACGCAACTATCGTACTTAACGGCGCGGCAGGTACGGCATCTAAACTGGCCTTTTACAATGGCTCCACCGCAAACCTTACACCTGCTACCAATGCAACAGTGCAGGGCTTGTTCTGGAGGAACAGCGCAACCAACGGCGGTACTGCCAATGCCATGGCGCTATTGGCTACCTATGGTAATGGCAGGGTGTTCTTTATAGGTGATAGTTCACCATCAGACGATGGCACCGGCGATACCGGCGACAACCTGTTCAACGGCTGGAGCGGCGATTCGCCATCGGGCTTTACCTCGCACCCTGCATTGCATCTAAATGCATCGCTATGGGCGGCTAAGGCACAATAAATCAAGCGTACTCAAGATTAGTTTTCGTTTATAGTTTAAAGCGGCGGGCCTAAAAAACCGCCGCTTTTGTTATGAAAAGTGGGGAAGGATAATATCGAATGAAGGGAATTAACATCGAACACCGAATGCTGAATGTAGAATGATGAAGCGCCGAAGAAAATAGTTAACACCGAATTTGGAAGCTCATTGAAAGTTACTTCGAAATCCAGCGTTCGATATTCAAAAAAATTAGTGTCTCGCGCGCTTTTTAAGCACCCCGCCGGCAGCTTCTTTAATGGTGCTGGTGAAGATGAAGGCTTTAGGGTCAATCTCGTGCACCAGGTTGCGCAGGCGGCGAACTTCAAGCCGGGTGATAACGGTGAATACGATATCTACGGGCTGGCTGATATCGAAACTTTCCTTTAAAAAGCCACGTTCGCCTTTGTAAACGGTAATGCCCCGGCCAAGCTCCATCACCAGGCGTTCTTTAACAAATTCGCTTTGCCCCGAGATGATGGTAACGCCGGTATATTCCTCCAAACCCTCTATCACAAAGCTGATAGTTTTGGAGGCCGTGTAATACGTCATGATGGAGTAGAGTGCGGTCGGCAATCCGAGTTCGAAGGCCGCAATCAGGAAGATGATGATATTGATACCGAGGATAATTTCGCTGATGGTGAAACTGATGCGCTTGCCGGTGTACAGGGCCAAAACTTCGATGCCATCCAGTGCGCAGCCGCCGCGTATGGCCAAACCAACGCCTATACCCATAAATACCCCGCCGAATATCGAAACCAGTAACTTGTCTGACGTTATCTTATCCGGGTAATGTACAAACTGCAGGCACAAGCCAAGCAGTATGATGGCCACCAGCGTTTTTACCGCAAACATTTTATTCACCTGGAAAGCACCCATAATAATGAAGGGAATGTTGGCCAGTACGATAACTACGGCGATGTTGAAATGGTAAAGCTCGTGCAGCAACAAGCTCATACCGGTTACGCCGCCATCAAAAAATGCATTGGGTATTAAAAAACTCTTGAGGGCAAATCCGCAGAACAGGATGCCTGCCAGGGTGTAAGCTATATCGGTTGCCCATTGTGCTAGATGTGTGCTTTTCATTCAGTATGCTGATTTACAGTTGCTTTTAGATGTTGCGTTTGCGGCGGCATGTCCGCACTGCAGAGAAAACACCCGTTATATGCTTTTTAGGGCTAAGATATTAAATGTTTGCAGGTTTATCCGCTTAAGTTTGCTTTTTGATAAATTAGAAAAATATAGGTTGCGGCAACGTTTATTAGCCTCGCAATATTTGATATTTAGCATATAAAGTTGTTATTTGAACAATTAATTAAACCGCTCCCGCTCCATGAAGAGATTATTATTGCTGGCCTTGTTGCTTGCCGCTTATTTTTGCGGCAAAGCGCAAACATCTCATGTTTATTTCGATAACCTGGGTATCAAACAGGGCCTGCCCGAATCCTATGTGCGTACACTCGTACAAGATAGCGAGGGCTATATGTGGTTTTCTACCCAAAACGGCCTGGTGCGGTACGATGGCTATAACAATAAGGTGTACAACCTCGGCAATAATAAGCTCAACACCAGGACGGTAACCAGCGTAATCAGCATCGTAAAAGGGGATGATAAAAGCCTTTGGGTTTCCGTAATTGGCAATGGGCTTTTTAGGTATAACCGCCTTAAAGATAATTTTGATCAGTTTGCACAGCCGGCCAATATAAAACAGCCCTATTTGGTTGTCAAATTGATAGACAACCAGGGGAAGGTTTGGGGCCTTGCGAGCGACAATGGCATCAAGATTTTCAAATTCGACCCTGCAACTAACAAATACGAGTTTTTTGGCAACCATGTAAAAGGCAACAATTACATAAACGCCAAAATCTTTATGAATGTTCAAAAGAGTGCCGATGGGAAGATATGGATGGGAACGGAGAACGGACTATATAGCTACGCCGGACCCGGCAAGCCGCTTAAAGGTTACCTGGTTAATACCGATACTGCTAAATTCATTGGGGTGAACCCCGTGTATGAGGCACCATCGCAGCCCGGCATATTTTGGCTAAACCTTTTCCACGGTCATAACATCGATTTGCGGGTGGCCTCTTTCGATGCCAAAACAGGGAAGATCATAAAAGAATACCGCCCATCCAAAAATCCGGATAGCATTTATGATGCCAGTATATATTCTGTTTATGAAGATAAAAAGCAAGGCCTGTGGTTTACCACGGAGAAAGGTCTCTCCAAATTAGATCGACAGGCCGGCAAGTTTGCCAACTATCTCGTCAACGATACCGCAGCAACGCAATTACACGCCATCGTAGAAGATAAGAAGGGAAAATTTTGGATCTCTCCGCAAAACGGCCTGCTTTACTTCGACCCGGAAACCAACCGTTTTGAATATTACACGCAAAAACCTAACCAGCCTGGTGCATTGCAAAACAGTAATATAACCCAAAAGCTTATCGATAACAGCAATAATCTTTGGTTTGGTTTATTCCATGGCGGGGTAGGTAAGCTAAGCAAAACAAAAAGCGCTTTTGAATTGGTTACGCAAACCAACGATAAGTTTAGTAACTACCCTGGTGCGGGCGCGCGCATCGTGTCATCCACAGCTTCGCATACGGTTATACAAAAGCGCGATGGCTTATACAACTGGGATACGGCAACCGGGCGTTTTAGAAAATTTTATAACGCACAAGCCGGGCAGTCGGTCTGGTACGCGTACGCAGACGGCAGCACCTTCTACCTCGCCACAAGTGACGGCTTCGTGGTTTATAATGTAGCTACAGGATCAAAAACAACATACCGAAACAACCCTGCCGATGCCTCAAGCATCCCGTGCAATAATTTATCCTTAGTTTTTAAAGACCATACCGGCACCGTTTGGATAGCCCTTGACGATGGCGGGGGGCAGGGCATATGCTCGTTCGACCCGACTACAAAAAAATTCACCAGGTTTCCGTACCACTCGGTTAATAACAATCCCTTTAAAGTTAATGATGGAGCGTTGGACGATCAGCGCCCGATCAGTATTTATGAGGATATGCAAAATACGCTGTGGGTTGGCACCAACGAGGGCGGCTTAAACAGGTTCGATCGTGCGACCGGGAAGTTCTTCTCGTACCTTAATGAGCAAAACAAAAAAATGATTTGCATATCCTCGATATATGAAGACAGGGCGGGCAGGTTTTGGGTAGGCACTTATCAACAGGGCCTTTTTCAGTTCGATCGCCGCAAGGGCGTTTATAACCGCCAGGTAAACGAGCAATCGGGTTTGTTGTACAATGGCGTTATCGGCATCAAAGAAGATTCAGTAGGGCGTATATGGGTTGCAACAGATCGTGGGCTTAACCGGCTCGAGCCTAAAACGATGGCATTAAGGAGTTTTAAGGTAGACGACATCATGCCCGGCGTTACGCTCAGCGAGTTCGGGGCGCAAAACCTGGCAGATGGCCGTTTTGTATTGTCTATCAATAGCGGGCTGGCCATGTTCGATCCTAAAGACCTCGATGACGACGAGTACCCTCCAATCGTACATATCGAAAGTATCCGTTACAACGCCCCAGGTGCAAACGATAGCCTGGCAAAGCAATCTATAAGATTCGGGTTGGACAAACTGGAGCTTTCGCATAGTCAGAACAGCGTTACTTTCAACTACGTAGGGCTGCAATACGAGGATCCAGCCAACAACACTTATGCCTATATGTTGGAGGGCTACGACAAGCAATGGATAAAAGCAGGCACTAACCGTAGCGTAACCTATAGTAATTTGCCGGCCGGCACTTATACTTTTAAGGTAAAGGCTGCTAATAGCTCGGGCGTGTGGGAAGAAAAGGGCGATAGCCTTATAGTAGTGGTAAACCCGCCCTGGTGGTTTACCTGGTGGGCCTGGATATTATGGGCTATAGTTTTCATAACCCTTATCTACTATTACGTAAAATACCGGTCGAGGCAATTGGTTTACGAAAATCAGCTGCTCGAAGAAAAAGTAGCCCAGCGTACCGACGAATTGCAAGAGGCCAACAACGGGCTGAACGAACAACAACTGGAGCTTACGGCCCAACGCGATATACTGGCCAACACCGTAAACGAATTGAAGGCCACCCAGCAGCAACTGATACAAAGCGAAAAACTTGCATCGCTGGGAGAATTGACCGCAGGCATAGCCCACGAGATACAGAATCCGTTGAACTTTGTAAACAATTTCAGCGAAGTAAGTATAGAGCTTGCTATTGAAATGAAGCAGGAACTGCGCAGCGGCACAAAAAAAGAAGCCATCTCCCTGGCCGATGATATCGTACTGAACCTGGAGAAAATAATCCACCATGGCAAGCGTGCCGACGGCATAGTAAAAAACATGCTGCAACACAGCCGCAATAACTCGGGCGAAAAGCACGAAACCGACATGAACGCCTTGGTAGATGAGTATTTACGGCTTAGCTATCATGGCTTGCGCGCCAAGGATAAGAACTTTAACTCCGAAATGGTGCTGGATCTGGATCCCGACCTGCCAAAAATTAATGTTATCCCGCAGGATATGGGCCGGGTGATGCTCAATCTGTTTAACAACGCGTTTTATGCCGTGCAGCAAAAACGCAAAACGGGCGGCAAAAAATATAAGCCACTGGTAGAGGTATCCACAAGTTTATTTACCCCTCCAAAAGGCAAAAGCGAGATACGCATCTACGTAAAAGACAACGGCAACGGCATCCCTGAGGCTATCCGCGAAAAGATAATGCAGCCATTCTTTACCACCAAGCCAACCGGCGAGGGTACGGGGCTGGGCCTATCGCTAAGTTATGATATCATCGTAAAAGGCCACCGAGGCAAAATGGATATGACCAGCAAGGAAGGCGAATACACCGAGTTTACCATACACTTGCCGGTGGCGTAGGGATGCGGTTTTTGTAACGGTGCGCGCTCATTACTCCGTTAATGCAGGACGATGTAAAGTTATGAACTGTTTTATATAAAATATGGGCCGTGCCTACAGCACTCGGGATTGGTTTATTGCCTTCACCGGATTGAAATCCGGTGCTACAAAATGATTCGAGCCGATGGCTCTTGAATGCAGGATACCTACATTATTTATTAGAGAGGCGTAGCCTCGGCCTATATTGTAGCAATGGGTTTCAACCCGTTGTGCAAGGCGAAACAAAATCAGAGAGGCGTAGCCTCGGCCCATATAATCTTAATTAAAGCAAATAAAATGGCAAATACCTACCACCAAATTTACGTGCAAACAGTGTTTGCGGTTAAGTATCGTGATGCTGCAATCTCTAAGGAATTGCAACCTGTACTTTTTGGCGTAATTGGTAATTTGATTAATGAAGCGAATTGCAAAACCCTTATTGTGAATGGTGTGGAAGACCATGTGCACTGTTTTATTGGCTTAAAGCCTGTTGTTTCCGTATCCGAACTTATGAAAACTATAAAAAGTAAATCATCCAAATATATAAACGACCACTCATTAACATCATCGCATTTTGCGTGGCAGGATGGTTATGGTGTTTTTTCCTACGGACAATCGCAAATTGACAAGGTTTATAAGTATATTCAAAATCAAGAGGAGCATCATAAAAAACAAACATTCAGGGAGGAATATTTGGATTTTTTAAAGAAGTTCAATATTGCTTACGAGGAGCAGTATATTTTTCAGGATATGATATAAAATTGGGGCCTCAACTATAAGGTTCTGGACTCCACCTTTTACCGGAGTCAAATCCGAAACGGCTTTGAGCTGTTTTAACTGTCACTATAACATTTTTACAAACAAAGATGGTATATCGCCTTATAAAGTTTTATATTGGCCACTTTATCTAAAACCGGTTATTCCCATGTTAAAGTCTTCCCTCACTATTTTTTTCGCCTTGATATTGCTGGGCGCAATCAGGTATTTTGCACTGCCGGATTCGCAGCCGAAAATGCATACAGCCGCAAGGCCCGCCGCCAAATCGAAAACCACTAAGGCCAACGCCTGGCCAGATGGTTTAACTGTAACGCCCTTTACCGGGCCGGATCTTACACCAAGTCCCGCCTGCCTGGCAACTGCACCAACCGGCGAAGTGTACGTAGGTGTGGATATGATGGGCTCCCTGGGCAAAGCTCCGGGCAAGGGCCGCATATTGCGGTTGGTTGATAAGGACAATGACGGGAAAATTGATGAGCACACCGAGTTTGCCAAGGTTGATAACCCTCGCGGCATATTTGTGCTAGGCGATAAGGTGTATGTGCTGCACACCATATTCTCTGCCGAAACGCAAAAAGCTACCGGTATGGATCTGGTGGTATTTGAAGATAAAAACCACGACGGCGTGGCCGATGGCCCCTCGCAGCCCGTTGTAGAACATTTAAGCAACCCCAACATGCTGGCGGAGCGTGGTACCGACCACGCCACAAACGGTATCCGCATGGGAATAGACGGCTGGATATACATTGCCGTGGGCGATTTTGGTTTTCATGATGCAATCGACCGCTCGGGCAAGAAGCTTACCATGCTGGGCGGCGGCATCGTACGCGTACGGCCCGACGGTACCGAGTTGGAGATATTCTCGCACGGTACGCGCAACATCTACGATGTAGCCATCGACCCTTATATGAACGTTTTTACCCGTGATAACACCAATGATGGTGGCGGCTGGAACATCCGTTTCTCGCATCACCTGCAAAGCGGCGAATACGGTTACCCCACGCTGTTCCAGAATTTTACCGATGAGATATTGCCTGCCCTGGTTGATGTAGGCGGTGGCTCGGGTACCGGTGCGCTGTTCATGGACGAACCCACCTGGCCCGAAAAATATAACCACGTGCCCATGATGGCCGATTGGGGCCGCAACGAGCTCTACATCCACCGCGTTACGCCTAATGGTGCAAGTTTTACGCAAAAACAGGAAGAATTCATCGACTTGGCGCAAATTACCGATTTGGATGTAGACGGCTCCGGTCGCCTGTACCTTTCGGCATGGGATGGTGCCGGTTATGAGGGCAGCCCATCAAAAGGTTATGTGGTGCGTGCCGTGCCCAATGGCTGGACATATAAAGCTTTCCCCGATTTAAAGGTAGCATCCGTTAAGGATTTGGCTGGCATGCTTACATCAGCAAGTGCAGTTGCCCGCTTTTATGCCTCGCAGGAATTATTATTACGCCCCGTTAATGAGGCTGGTGGGGCTTCATTCGCGGCAGCATCAAATACCGCCTTGCCATTGTATGGGCGCGTGGCGGCATTGTTTACTTACGCCCAGCTATCGGGGCCGGGTGGCGTGCCTGCATTGGTGCAACTCGCAACGGATAAAGATTTAAAAGAATTTGCACTAAAAGCCCTGGCCGACAGGAAAGGCCTCCTGCAAAATGTACCAACAGAACCATTCCTCGCTGCGTTGAAAGACCCATCGCCACGTGTTCAGGCTGCCGCAATAATAGGCCTTGGCAGGCTGGGCAGGGCAGAGGCTGCTAAGGCATTGCTGGAGACTCCGGTTCCCGCGTCATTCGTAGCTCCTGCAAAAGGAACCGAGGGACCACATGCTACACCTAATGCAGCTATTGTGCCGCCTCATTTGGCAGTACGCGCCCTGGTAAGTCTTAACGCGGTGGACGCTTGTGTTGAGGCAATCGGCACAAAAAACTCCACCCTGGCGCTTTGGGCCTTGCGATATATGCACGATGCCAAAGCGGTTGACGGGCTGATAGCAGCATATGGCAAAGCCAAATCGCCAAAACTGAAAGAACAAATTTTGGTGACACTAGGCAGGCTTTACAAAACCGAAGCACCTTATGACGGCAGCTGGTGGTGGAGTACCCGGCCCGATTCGCACGGCCCTTATTACCGCGCTATCAACTGGGAATCATCACCTAAAATAGCCGCTTTCTTAACCAGCGTGCGCAGCAAGGCAAACGCTGCCGGTAAGCAATTTTTTGCCGACCTGAATGCCCGCGAGCGTTTGGAAATTAAAGCCTTCGGCGGCGAGGAAAAAGTTGTCGCTGTAAAAGAAGTAAAAATAGACCTCGAAAAGATACGAAGCAAGAAGGGCCAGATAGGCAAATCGTCTATCGAGGATATTATGCTGGCTTTGGCTAAATTAAAAGGCGACCCTGCTAAAGGCAAGGCCTTATTCGCACAGCAAGGCTGTATCGCCTGCCATAGCATCAAAAAAGGCGAGAAGCTGAAAGGGCCGTTTATGGGGCAGATCGGCTCGATCATGACGCGCCAGCAAATTGCAGAATCTATCCTGAAACCGAGCGCATCTATTTCGCAAGGCTTTGCTACGGTTACCATAACCGCAAAAGGCGGCAAAACCTACATGGGTTTCGTTACCGATGAATCTGCACAGAGGATTATGATGCGCGATATTACCGGTACCGTGTTCACCGTTAAAACTGCCGACATCCTTTCGCGTAAGGAGATGAAAACTTCGATGATGCCGACAGGGTTAGCCAACGCGCTTTCCTATGATGAATTCGCATCTTTGGTTACGTTTTTATCGCAGCAGAAATAGGAATTGACGGTAAAAATCTGCCTAATAACCAATGGAGAGTAATGAACTAGGAAAATGTGTCAACTGCGGTGCCGGGCTGCAACCCGAAACCCTAACCACGGCAAAATGCCCCTATTGCGGCAGCGTGGTAGGTATAGCTGATTCTGAATTACCGGAACCCATCGCAGAACCTGTCAGTCAGGCAAGCGAACGTGTGACTGCCAATGTTGCCGCAGACGAAAATCAAAACGGGTGTGCTTTGATAGCTGTCGTGTGTGTCGTGTTGTTTTTGGTAATATGCGTAGTGATAGGCGTACGTAGGGCGGCCGAGAATTCCAATTATAATGCCGCTGACTCATCGGCTACTGACACACCCACAATAAAAAACAAAGCGGAAGATTCTTTAACGGTAGACAGCAATGCTCCAGACCAAAGATGGTTTATTATCTCTGCATTGAAAGAGCTGTCATCTATATCTGTGGATAAGGCAACTTTCAAAAAACTTTACGCCAATGCGCGCAAAAAGCGTGATGAGTTTTCGAGTAACACATTTATCTATGATAAAACTTCGCCGCATTACTCCAACGTCAGTGGCGTGTATGCCTATATCGTGGCCAACGGCACCGATTATGAATTCCGGTTCCGTACCCAATACGTTGCAGAAAACTGGTTGTTTATCGAACGCATGACGGTTAATACCGATGGCGAGAATACAGGTTTGTCGCCCAAATTCGAAAGAGATAGTGGCGATGGCAAGATATGGGAATGGAGCGACGATGCCTCTTCAGACGACGAATTGCGGCTATTCGTTAACATAGCAAAAGCCAAAAAAGCAAAAATCAAATACGATGGCGAAAAGTATTACGATGCAGTCACCATTACGTCCAAGCAACAAGCTGCATTAAAACGGCAATTGCAAATTTATAAGGGATTGCTTTTGAAGTACGATAAGCCTTGAAAGGATTATTAAAGGTTTAAGCAGATTTGACAACTCTTTAAGAGTTGTCAAATCTTAGGTAATGCTGACTATTCCATCAAATGCCGTAGGTAAGCCGCCGGGTTATCAAGGAACGATTTCGTCAGATAGTAATGTTCGGTATCTTCATAACTAGTTTCGCGAATACCCTCGTCGTCGAATTGGTAGATGGTTGCGCCAGGGTAGCAGATGAGTATGGGCGAATGCGTAGCGATGATGAATTGCGCGCGGCCGCTGCGGTCCAACTGGTTGAGGGTTGCCATAAATGCCAGTATCCGTGCCGGCGATAGGGCGGCCTCGGGCTCATCCAACAGGTAAATACCTGCCTCGAATTGATTGTTGAACAACGCCAAAAAAGATTCCCCGTGCGATTGCTGGTGCAGCGGTCGGCCGCCGTAAGCTTGTAACAGCCTTCGGTCGTTCATAGCCATTTCATCGATGTAGGATGCGAAGTTGAAGAAGCTTTCGGCCCGCATAAAGAAGCCTTCGGTTATCCGTTTGGGTGTCCAGCCCAATTGCAGGTATCTTGCCAGTGCCGATTCGTACCCTTCGAAACGGTGGCCGGTATTCATGTTATGGTTACGGTTGCCACCGCGCAGGCTGAAGCCGCATTGCTCGGCAACGCCCTCTAACAATGTAGATTTCCCCGACCCATTCTCGCCAACCAGGAAAGTGATATTGTTTTGCAGCCTTAGTTGCAGGCCCTGGCCAAGGCTGGGTATGCGTTGCAGGTAACTGCCATCGGGTAGTTGAGAGAGCGATATTCGGGATAAAAAGGGCATGTGTTAAAATGGGTATGCTGTAACCCAAACTTAGCATTTTTAGGATAAATAAATACGGATTGTCTGTGATGACGGCGTTGGGGCAGAAATTTAACACAATTATCAACTTATCTTTACATAAAAGGCAGCGGCAAATAAGCCGGTGAGCCTATCTTTGCCGCTCTCGAAAACTATGAAGACACTACATAAACTGATGCTGGCCTGTGCCTCGATTATTGCCGTAAGCCAAGCCGCAATAGGCCAGATAAAACCCTATACCGTTGCCAATGCCCATTCGCATAACGATTATAAGAACAGCATCCCCTTTTACCGTGCGTATGACAAGGGTTTCGGCTCTATTGAGGCTGATGTTTATGCTGTTGACGGCAAGCTAATGGTTGCCCATAGCAAAAGGGAGATTAATGCCAACCGTTCCTTACAGGCCTTATACCTGGATCCGCTTTCCGAAAAACTGAAGAACGACTCTAAACGCCAACTACGCCTGCTGATAGAGATAAAGGATGATTACAAAGCCGTATTGCCACTGGTAATAGAAGAACTGAAGCCTCTGGCCCAGTATATCTCCTCGCCGGGGCACCCTGGCCGCCTATCCATCGTAATGACGGGGGCAGTGCCGCCTGCTGCCGAGATGCCGGATTACCCGGATTGGATTAGTTTCGACGTCGACCATCTCAATGGCTTTACGCCGCAGCAATGGCAAAAGATAGGCCTGGTAAGCTTCCCGCTGGGCAGGTATGTGCGCTGGAGCGGTAAAGGAGTGTTGAATAAGGAAGAAATAAAAAGTGTAAAGAGCGTAATCGACAGTGTGCACCAATCGGGCAAGATGATTCGCTTTTGGGAAAGCCCAGATACCAAAAGTAGCTGGCTCGCCCTGATGCGTTTGGGCGTGGATGTTATAGGTACGGATAAGATAGAGGAACTTGGTGACTTCCTGAATAGCAAAGCACGGGGCGAGTACCTGCAGCCAAAAGCTTATCCCATCTACCAGCCGACTTACAAAACCGACGGGACAATAAAAAAGGTAAAAAACATCATCCTGTGCATCGGCGATGGCATGGGCCTGGCGCAGCTTTATGCTACGTACACCGCCAATCAGGGTAAACTGAATATCTTTGGGATGCGGAACATCGGGTTTTCGGTTACCAATGCAGCAGACGCTTACATCACCGATTCGGCCGCTGGGGGCACTGCATTTGCTACCGGCCAAAAAACTAATGACAGGGCCGTTGGCGTGGATGCGAATGGCAAACCTTTGCAATCCCTTGCAACCTACAGTGCGGCTGCAGGCAAAAAAACAGCCATTATCGCGGTATGCTCCTTAACGGATGCCACCCCCGCAGCTTTCTACGGGCACCGGCAGGAACGGAGCGATACTACCCTCATTGCTACCGATATCATCTATTCCAACGCGGACATTTTCCTTGGCGCGGGCTATAGCGATTTCACCACTAAGGTGAATGGCGTACCCGTAACGGATTTGATGAAGCAACGTGGTTACGCGCTTATCCGCAACTTTGATGATTTCCTGAAATCCCCTGCTAAAAAGATGCTGGCTTTGATGGACGATACGGCTACCCGCCCAAAAATATCAGGCCGTGGCGATTACCTGCCCCTGGCTTTTAAAAAGGTTACCGCAGCATTCAAGAACAGCCCCAACGGCTTTTTTATCATGGCTGAGGGTTCGCAGATTGATTATGGTGGTCACGAGAATAACCTGGCACAGGTAATTACCGAGAACGCCGATTTCGACAGGATGGTAGGAGAGGCCCTGCGCTTTGCCGACCAGGGCGGCGAAACCCTGGTCATAGTAACGGCCGACCATGAAACGGGTGGCCTTACCCTACTGGATGGCGACATCAAAAAAGGTTACGTTTTAGGCAATTTCAGTACCAACGACCACACCGGCACGCCTGTACCTGTTTTTGCCTATGGCCCGCATTCCGGCGATTTTAGGGGCGTTTATAGCAATACCCAGATATTTGATAAGATATTGAAGCTGATGAAAAAGTAAAGCGTATTTGTGCTTATCTTGGATGTCGCTGCGTAAACGCACGGCGGTTGCGATGAACGGATATAAAAAACACAGGGGGTTAAAGCGGTATTATAAAGGGCTTGCAACAAGAAATAATTTTGAAGGAGCAGGTTCGCCGGATTTTTCGAATCCGGATGAGTGGTTTGATTATTGGCATGAACACTTTGATACTAAAGGTTATGGTAATACCAGTTTCAAACGCAGGGCACCGCATTTAGATATGTTGTTCAGGCATTTTGACATCCTTGTACAAAAAACAAAAAACCTGGACAAGCCTTTTCAGCTATATGCAATACTGCTGGATTACGACAGTTACGATGATGCCTTGTTTTTGCATACGCCGAATCCAAACAATAGCCAATTCCCATTTCAGGTTACAGATTTAAAGCCAACCACTACGCTGACAAATAAGCTATTAAATGATTATATAAACCAATTAACTGGTTACGAAAAACTGTACGGCCTAGCCGATGAAGCCTTCTGTTTGTTATTCAAAAGAGGAGTGGGTGAGCCGTTATGGTAAATCTATCCGAAACTTGATATTGATTTCCGGAATAAAAAAGGCCCCCAAATTTGAATTTGGAAGCCTTCAAATGATTGGAAAAATTTAATCTTACAGTAACAATGCCAGGTACAAGGCCGCTGCAAGCCCCGCACCGATCAACGGCCCTATAACGGGTATCCAGGAGTAGGCCCAATCGCTGCTGCCTTTGCCTTTGATGGGTAATAACATGTGTACGATGCGCGGGCCAAGGTCTCGGGCGGGGTTTATGGCATAACCGGTAGTTCCGCCCAGGGCAAGGCCAATCACCCAAACCAATAAGGCTACCGGCAAGCCACCTACAGAACCTAAGCCAATTGGCGTTTTGGCGGGCGTAATCTCCGCGCCAGTGATATAAAATATGGTGAATAACAACACGAAGGCCCCAATAATCTCGCTGGCAATGTTCGATATATAATTGCGAACGGCCGGGCCGGTACAAAACACCGCCAGGATAGCACCTGGCTCGTTTTCGCGTTTGTTGAAGTGGTCGTAATACATCACCCAAACCAGGGTAGAGCCTAAAAATGCGCCAATGAATTGCGCAAGGATGTAGGCGGGCACGCTGGCCCATGCAAATTTTCCGGCAATGGCCAGCGCTACAGTCACAGCCGGGTTAAGGTGCGCGCCACTGTAAGGGCCGGCGATAACCACCCCAACAAAAACGGCCAGGCCCCAGGCCGTGGTAATTACCATCCAGCCGCTGTTATTCCCTTTGGTATCTTTTAACAAAACGTTGGCAACTACGCCGTTGCCTAGCAACATCATCAACATGGTGCCGAGCAGTTCGGCCATAAACGGAGTCATATCTTGTGGGTTTAATTGGTTTATCGAATTTAGGCTATTTCGTCAGGTTTTTGCAGACTTGACCAGTGTTGGGCAGTACTAACCGCTCTTTTCCAGTCTGCTACATCGGCTTCGATATCAGAACGGTCATCTTTCGGCTCAAAAACTTTCTCTGCCGACCATAGCTGCTGTATCTCGGCAATATCTTTCCAATAGCCAACGGCCAATCCGGCCAGGTAGGCAGCACCAAGCGCGGTGGTTTCTACAATGCTTGGACGGATAACCTTACAACCTAACACATCCGCCTGGAATTGCATCAGCAGGTCGTTAGCCGTAGCACCTCCGTCTACCCGCAGCTCTTTAATTTTCATGCCCGCATCGGCTTCCATGGCTTTCAATACATCCATGGTTTGGTAGGCAATAGAGGCCAGGGCCGCGCGCGATATGTGGCCGGCTGTACTGCCGCGGGTTAAGCCAACTATAGTGCCGCGCGCTTCGGGATCCCAATAGGGAGCACCCAGACCGGCAAAGGCTGGCACGAAGAAGACACCGCCGGTATCTTCCACGCTCATGGCCAGTCGTTCTACGTCTGCAGAATTTTTGATGATGCCAAGCCCGTCGCGCAGCCATTGTACCACCGCGCCGCCAATGAATATGCTGCCTTCAAAGGCGTATTGTATCTCGCCGTTAATCTTCCAGGCGATGGTGGTGAGCAGGTTGTTTTTCGATTCGATGAACTCATTGCCGATGTTCATCAGCATAAAACAGCCCGTGCCGTAGGTGTTCTTAACCATGGCTTTGCCTATACACATCTGGCCGAATAAGGCGGCATGCTGGTCGCCCGCTATGCCTGCGATAGGTATCTTGCTGGCAAATATGGTGGTAGCGGTTTCGCCATAAATTTCGCTCGATTGTTTTACCTCGGGTAGCATGCTTTTCGGGATATCCAATAAGGCGAGCAGCTCATCATCCCATTGCTGGATGCGGATGTTGAACAACATGGTACGGCTGGCGTTGGTAACATCGGTAACATGCACATGGCCTCGGGTAAATTTCCATACCAGCCAGCTATCCACGGTACCAAAGGCCAGTTCGCCGGCTTCGGCTGATGCGCGAGCACCTTCCACGTTATCCAGTATCCATTTTATTTTCGAGCCCGAAAAATAAGCATCTATCACCAAGCCGGTCTTGCTGCGAATCAAATCGGCATGGCCCTGTTGTTTCAGCTCGTCACAAATAGCAGCCGTGCGGCGGTCTTGCCATACAATGGCGTTGTAAACAGGTTCGCCGGTTTGGCGGTTCCATACGATGGTGGTTTCGCGCTGGTTGGTGATGCCGATGGCTTTGATGTTAGTGCCGTTTAAGCCGGCCTTAACGGTTGCTTCGGCTGCTACGCCCGCCTGGGTCGACCAGATTTCGTTAGGGTCGTGCTCAACCCATCCCGGCTTTGGGAAATACTGCGTAAATTCCTTTTGAGCAATGGCTACGGGCGTACCCAGGCGGTCGAAGACGATGGCCCGGGAGCTGGTGGTTCCCTGGTCAAGCGATAAAATGTACTCTTCCATAATGAATTAAGCTATTAAAGGTTGGTTTGGTTATTGGTTGGGTTGTGCTCGGCCTTATTTATCCAGCACATAATTAAGTGCAATATCATGAAATGAATTCACTTGTGCATGCTGCCATAATAGGTCTTTATCCATTTCTTCGGCCATTAAACGGGCAACCTCTGCGGCCATGACGATAGCCGTGCGCGCATCAAGGAACAGCACCCGTGTGCGGCGCGCCAGTACATCTTCTACAGTGCGCGCCATTTCGGCCCTTATGGCCCATATTACTTCGCCCTTCAGGTATTCATTATCCGGATGTACGCGTTGCGTCCATTCTTCACGTTCGTTGATAATTGCCATCACTTTTTCGATATCGGCACCGTAAACGAATAGGTGATTGCTCCAATCGGGGTTGGGTTTGCCGCCATGTATTGGTAGTTCTGCCGTGCGGCTGGCTTGTCGGTTTAAGCCGCCCACTTCTATCGCTTTGTCGATGGTGTCCTGCCCCATGCGCCTGTAGGTGGTCCATTTTCCGCCGGTGATGGTAATGAGGCCCGATGGCGAAACCAATATTTTATGACTGCGTGAGATTTCCTTGGTTTTGGATGAGCCACCCTGCGGGGCAGCCAGTGGCCGTAAACCCGCGAATACACTCAGTACATCTTTGCGCTCAGGCTTTTTGCTTAGGTACTGCGCTGCGGTGCTCATGATAAAATCGATTTCTTCTTCCAAAGCAACCGGTTCCAGGCTGTGCTCGTCAATAGGCGTATCGGTAGTACCCACCAGCAGCTTATTATGCCATGGCACGGCGAAGAGCACACGACCATCCGATGTTTTGGGGATCATGAGGGCATCCTGCCCTGGCAGGAAAGATCTATTTAGCACGATATGCACGCCCTGGCTTGGCCTCACTATCGGTTTTTTACCGGGCGTATCCATCTGCAAAACATCATCTACAAAAACACCCGTGGCATTGATAACCGTTTTCGCTTCGATTTGATATATGCGCTCTGTCTCCAAATCTCGAACGGTAATGCCCGATAACCGTTCTTGGGCATTTTTGATGAGCCCAGTAACCTTAAAATAATTTAATACCATTGCACCTTGTTCGATGGCCGTTTGGGCCAGGTTGATGGCCAGGCGCGAGTCGTCGAACTGGCCATCGTGATAGGCCACGCCGCTACGTAGTCCTTCGGCTTTTAGGCCAGGAAGCCTTTTCAGTGTTTCTTTTTTGGATAGATGTTTCGCCCGGCCAAAGCTTAGCTTGCCGGCCAGCAGATCGTACATGGTAAGGCCGATGGTATAGAACATGCCGCCCCACCAGTTATAATTGGGAATAATAAAAGTTTCGTTTTTTACAAGGTGAGGAGCGTTTTTAAGCAATAGCCCCCGCTCATACAGGGCTTCGCGTACCAAGGCGATATCGCCCTGGGCCATGTAACGCACGCCGCCGTGTACCAGCTTGGTTGCCCGGCTGGATGTGCCCTTGGCAAAATCTGCCTGCTCCAGCAAAAGTGTAGATAATCCGCGCGATGCAGCATCTACCGCTGCCCCTAAGCCCGTTGCGCCGCCGCCAATGATAACTACGTCCCAGATATTTTCTGTATCTTGTAATGGCTGTATGATTTGCTCCCGGCTGAAGATGCGCATCTTTTTATATTTGGCGTATTCGTTTGCCTCTCAAATATATAAACAACAACGGGTTATATACCGAAATAATTTTGCCGGAAAACTGCTTCAAGATGTTTAATAAGGGACGTTCTGCGTCAATTGATGGGCATAAAAAAAGGAAACAAGCGGTTAAGCTGTTCCCTTTTTTTATGCGCCTGAGCTTCGGCTATAAACTTATTCTCCCCGTTTCAGCCCGAATTTTTCTATTTTGCTGTAGAGATGACTACGCTGGATATCGATATCGTCGGCAGTTTTAGATACGTTCCAGTTATTTTTTTCGAGCTTGAACTTGATGTACTCCCGTTCGGCGAAATCTTTGTATTCCTGGAAGTTGGTAAACTGGTCGAAATCTGTTTGAGGCGCGGCTGCTGCGGCCACGGTGGTAACCGGGGCGCTCGGATTGGCAAAGGCCTTTACGTCGGCATCGGTAATGGTTTTATCGCTCAGGATAATGAGGCGTTCTACCATGTTGCGCAGCTCGCGTATGTTGCCCGTCCATGGCAAGGCTTTGAGTGCCTCAAGGGCTGCATCGGATATTTTTTTGGTAGGCATGCCGTATTCGTTGCATATCTCATCCAAAAACGATTGGGTGAGCAGCGCAATATCATCACGGCGCTCGGTAAGCGGCGGTACGTGTATTAGGATAACGCTAAGGCGGTGATACAAGTCCATACGGAAGTTGCCAGCCTCAATTTCTTTAAGCAAGTCCTTATTGGTTGCCGCCACTACGCGTACATCTACATCAATTTCTTTTTCGCCGCCTACGCGGGTTATCTTGCTTTCCTGCAGGGCGCGCAGCACTTTGGCTTGTGCACTTTGGCTCATATCGCCAATCTCATCCAAAAAAAGCGTGCCACCGTTTGCCGATTCGAACTTGCCAATACGTTGCTTGATGGCCGAAGTAAAGGAACCTTTTTCGTGCCCGAACAACTCGCTTTCGATCAGTTCTGAGGGGATGGCCGCGCAATTCACCTCGATGATAGGGCCGTTGCTGCGGTTAGATTTTTCGTGCAGCCAGCGGGCAACCAGCTCTTTGCCGCTACCATTGGCACCTGTAACCAGTACGCGGGCATCGGTAGGGCCTACGCGCTCTATGGTTTCTTTTATTTTTAAGATAGCCTGCGATTCGCCCAGAATGGGGCGCACCTTGGATGCCTTGCGTTTGAGTACCTTGGTTTCTACAACCAGGCTGCCGCGGTCTAAAGCATTGCGGACGGTGATTAGCAGGCGGTTAAGATCCGGTGGTTTGGAGATGAAATCGAACGCGCCTTTTTTGCTGGCTTCAACGGCGGTTTCTACCGTGCCGTGGCCCGATATCATAATAAAAGGCAGGTCGGGTTTAAACGCTAAACCTTCGGTAAGCACTTCCATGCCATCCATGCGGTTCATCTTTATATCGCACAGTACCAGGTCGTAATCGTTTTTGCGGATAAGTTCGAGGCCATCTATGCCATTGTCCACATCTTCTACAACGTAGTCTTCATATTCCAGTATCTCGCGCAGCGTGTTGCGGATAGACCGCTCATCATCAATTATTAGAATTTTTGCCATGTGTTGTTAAAACGTAGTTTAGGTAGATATGTTTGCGGCTAAGATAGAAATTGTATAGAATAATACACATTTTTAGATTTGAGATGTGAGACATGAGATTTGAGAAACTGTTTCGGATAGTTTGATTTAGAATTTGAAGAGTATCTGGATATAGGTACCAATGAACTAAGTGAACCAATAAACTAAAAAACCCGCCCCGAAGGGCAGGTTTTTTATTCAGCTGCAAACCTGTAAGCCGGGTTCTGTGTTCCCCCGTAAGGGAATTCCTATCATTAATCTGGCCCTGCCGTTGCCGGCAGGTTCAATCAACCTACCCATTCTGACGTCCCCGTAGGGAGGCGGGAGCGAGCAGCTCCGCTTTCAGAACCTATTTGGTTTTTCAACTCCTGAGGTTTACCGCAATCCCGGTCGCCCGGGAAAGCCGTGAGCTCTTACCTCACGTTTTCACCCTTACCCCGAATCCCGATAGCTATCGGGACGGGGCGGTATATTCTCTGTGGCACTTGCTGTCGCCCGCTGCGGGCGCCTTCCCGTTAGGAAGCAGGATGCTCTGCGTTGCCCGGACTTTCCTCCACCCACTAAGCGCAAGTAGCGATAGGACGTTTTGCGGTGTAAAGATAGCGAGTAAAAATTGTATGTTTGTTACAACCCAAACCTAAATAATAAATGAAAGCATGGTTTAAGCATTTCATCCTCTTATCCGCAATATTGCTATGTGCTCTTGAGAGCATTGCTAAGCGGGTAAAACCTCTCTACCAAGATTTCGTGATTGTTAACAACAAAATTTATGTGCTCACCAATGGCGGCTATTTGAAAATTTATAACACCGATGATGGAAAGTTGGTAGGCAAGTTTGTTTCGTCGGCAACTATTAACCTAATATGCAAAGACCGGATAGGCAACCTGGTTGTTGTACTTAATAATGATGAAATAAGCAGGCTGAAAAGTGATGGGAATTGGGAGAAGGTAGGAAGTTATCACGGAAATATATTCAGCATTGCGTTCAATAGTAAAAATACATGTTTCCTGGTAACCAACAGGGGGGTGTACAATTGTACAACACGAGAAGCCCACATGCCTGATGACAAATTTTCACATTCGGAATGGAGCCATTTCGGCAAGGGAAACGGCTGGGAAACCAATCCCTCCGAGTACGATGATAACATGGGAGGCTATATGAGCAATAATGACATTTTATGGGCCTCGTCTGACCATGGGGAATGGGGGGATGACCTTTATATTTTTGACACCGCAACAAACACGTTTTATGATTATACAAAAGTTGCAGGGCTTCCCAGATTTGAATTAAACGAACGGGTATTTGGATTTTTGGGCGGGACGTTTGATGCTCAATTTGGAATTGAAGTTGTGACGTATGATAAGAAAACTGACCCCAATGGTTCTTTTTATTATGAAGGAAGTGTATGCTATAAGCAAGACAACGACCCCGCAGTCAAAAACTTTATTCCTTTTTTCGACGATTTTTATGTAGGAGGCTGTACTTACAACGGCGCTAATCATTTGGTTTACTTAATTACAGGAAAGGGATTGTTTACGATCGATCCAAAGAAACCGCCAATAAAGTTCTCCGAATTAAAGCCTGTGCCAAATTTCAAAATGATAACTCATCCGGTGGAGCGCTTTATATATCGACCGAGTAAAAATAAAAAGAAACGTTACGAAATGCAGTCGGAATATATTTCGAAAATAGAATTTGCATCTAACGGTAATTTAGTACTGCTGGCACCATATAACGGAATCAGGATATTTGACGGAAAAAAGTTAATCCTTATTCAATAAAACAAAGGCGATTGGTTGAAGCCAATCGCCTTTTGGTTATAATTTGCATATGCACATCTGTAATTTGAAGTGCACATCCATTATTTCTGGAACTCCGGCTTCAAATACGCTTTCATGGCTTTACGCATCTTCATTACTTTGGGTACAGATACTGCGCCGATGTAAGGATTTTCGCTGTGGAGGCGGTAGTAACCCTGGTGGTATTTTTCGGCCGGGTAGAATACTTTGAACGGTACGACTTGTGTAACCACGGGGTTAGGGTAGTGGCCCGATGCGTTCACCTTCTTGATGACGGCATCGATTGTTTCTTTTTCGCCTGGCGTACGGTAAAATACGATGGAGCGGTAATCGGTACCCTCGTCATTACCCTGGCGGTTAAGCGTGGTAGGGTCATGTGCCGAGAAGAATGCCTCGGCAAGCGTTGCGTAGCTGATAACTTTTGGGTCGTAATAAATCTGCACCGTTTCGGCGTGGTTGGTTGTGCGGGTGCAAACATCTTCGTAAGTGGGATTGGCCGTGTTGCCGCCGGAGTATCCCGAAACTACTTTGTTTACGCCTTTCAATTCGGTCATGGCTTCTTGCATGGCCCAGAAACAACCACCACCGAAGGTGGCAACTGCCTCGCCTTCTGATGGTTTTGGGACGGTAGCCATACCTTTTGGCTGGCCATTTGCGCAACCGAGGAACAATACCACCGATGCTACATATAATGCTAATTTTTTCATTCGTTGTTTTTTACTCTTTAGTAGTAATAAACGTAAAAACCTTACGGGAGATACGAGATTTTGGATGTGAGATTTGAGAAATGACGAAGCAATGTCAGAAAGCAATTCCGAATTCGAAATTCTCAAATCCGAAATCATCCCATCATCTCTTCCCCGCTTTTATCATCCACAGCAGCTTATCCAATCCGTTCAGTTTAATTTCGTAGGTGGTACTCATCAGCATGCCCAGTTTGCCCGGCGGGAAGCCTTTGCGCTGCATCCACTCCAGGTAGCTGATGGGGATGTCGCAAATCAGGGTATCTTTGTACTTGCCGAATGGCATCCGGGTCTTCACGATATCCACAAGTACCTGCGGGTCGGCGTTTAAGTTTTCCACGGTGCAAAAATAGGGAAATTAGCGTCTGATGCTGATTTTGTTTGGTTTTAATAAAGCCTAATGATGGGTATGGGGTTTTAGCCAATCCTCATTCAAAGCTTCGACGTATAATTCCAAACTAAGGTCTTTGTCTTGCGAATGTTTCCTACTGATGTTTATTACATCTCCTTCTTTTCTGTAAGGAACCTCATAATACGCTAACACCTGGGCCAAATCTTTATAAAATCCTTTGTTGATTTGTGCAGTTATTAAACCTTTCTGGCCATCATATTTTAATGGGGTGAACGGCACATATGACATTTCATAATAGGAAGATACATGCACCTATAATGGCTACTACTGAAATGGATATGATGATTCTCTTCCTCACCCGGATCATTTATGGCTGCTTACATAAAACTATCTGCTTCGCGGTAGGCTTTTATCAGCGCCAGTTCGCCCTCTTTGCCTGGGGCGGCGTTGCCATGCTCCATACCCATTACGCCGCGGTAGCCTTTATCATAAATATGTTTGAAGATGTTCTTATAGTTCATTTCGCCGGTGCCGGGTTCTTTACGGCCGGGGTTATCGCCTATTTGGTAGTAGCCAATTTCGTCGATAACCAAATCAAGCGTGGGTATGATATTGCCCTGGTTGCGCTGCACGTGGTACATATCGTACAGTATTTTGCAGCTTGGGCTGCCAACGGCTTTGCAAATGGCGTAGGCTTGATCTGGTGTACGCAGGAACAGGTTGGGGTTATCGCTCAGGGGTTCCAGCACCATAATGATGCCATGTGGCTCCAATATCGCGGTGCCTTTTTTAATGGCCTCGATCACATGCCCGGTTTGTACGCCGATAGGGAGCCAGCGGTCGAAATCGCCGGGGACTACCGTCACCAGTTTGCTGTTGATGCGTTTGGCTACTTCTACTGCCTGCCTGCACGATTTGATGAAGTTATCTACGTGCTCTTGCTTGCCCGATGCCAGCATATTGCCATCGTTACTGAGGCCCGGCTGCACAAAAACGCCCATTGCCATGCCAAGTTTAGCCAACGTATCGCCAATTTTCTGCTGTTGTTCTACCGGGCGGCCGCTCATGCCGTTATCTTCTATGGCGCGGAAGCCTTGGTCGTAAGCAAATTTTATCTGTTCCACAAAATCGTCGCCGGCGTGGTTCTTAAACATGCCATCGTGGATGCCGTAATTCAAGTTGAAGGTTTTGCTTGCGGCTGATGAGTTATCTTTTGTGGAGACAGCTGCGTTTAATACGCCACCGCTTAACAAGGCACCGCCGGCCAATACGGAGCTTTGCACGAAATTTCTGCGTTTCATAAGGGTTTATTTTGGAGGAGGCAAGATAGGGGAAAAGGTGACACGATTTAAGGATTTTAGGATTTTTCAGGACAAAAAGCATATGATCGCGGCCAGGGGAATAAAAATCTCGGGCATCAGATTATATTAATCCTAAAATCAAGCAAATCACGGTTCAGGCAACTTACCTTCTTTCAAAAACCCTCACCGTCTTCACATACCGGCCCTGGTAATAGCTGTTCATCTCGGTTTCGGTTACGCCAAGGTTATTATGGCCCGATGTGGAGTGGATAAACCGCAATGTTTGCCCCGGCTCTTTCAGAATGATGCCCATGTGGCCCACCACGCGTATGGTGCTATCGGTACCGGTGAAGAGCACCAGGTCGCCGGTTTGGGCATCTTTCAGGTCAATCTGGCGGTGCATATTGGTAAAGGCTTCCGAAGTTCGTGGCACCGCTATACCGAAATGGTTGAAAACATAAGTAATGAAGCCCGAGCAATCGAAGCCCTCAGTAGGGTCGGTAGAAGCGTATTTGTACGGTATGCCGGTGAGGCTACGTGCAAAGGTAACCAGTTCCAGTGGCGTGGTTTGCCCGGTTACGATGCGAGTGGTGTATCCGGCACTGTCCGCCGTTGGCAATGGAAGCGTGCCTTCAGGGGTCACGGCCACCTTGTCTCCGTTGCTGGTTATTACATACGTAGGCTCCTTTGGGCCACTACAGGCAAGCGCACATAGCATTATCAGACCGTACAGGGCGTTCCGTTTCATATCTATACTACACAAAACCAGCTTTTTAGTTTTAAATAAGGCTGATGGGCAGCGGCATCCACTTATTTTTAGATGATGATAGTGCTCATTGCATTTAAGCATTCGCGTATATCGCTGAATTTACGTGTCAGGGCCACTTTTTTTGATAATTGGCTTGTTTATGCTGCGATATTTTTCTTTACTTGCGTGCCAATTATCAACTCTATGGAACGCTATTGCCTTACCCTGGATTTACAGGACGACCCCACGCTTATTGCCGAATACGAAGACTGGCACCAACACGTATGGCCCGAAATATTAGAAAGCATCACCGGTAGCGGTATCGAGCATATGCAGATATACCGTTACGCTAACCGCCTTTTTATGATTATGGAGGTGGACGAGAGCTTCAGTTTTGAAGCCAAAGGCGCTGCTGATGCAGGTAACACTAAGGTGCAGGAATGGGAAACCCTCATGTGGAAATACCAAAAGCCCCTGCCCGGCTCCAGGCCTGGCGAAAAGTGGATGCTGATGGATAAGATATTCGATCTATAATATGCAAAAGATAGATTCGCATCAGCACTTTTGGCAATATAATTCCGTAAAGGATGCCTGGATAACCGACGATATGGCGGTGATACAGCGCGACTTTTATCCCGGCGATTTGCAACCCGTACTCGCCGCGCATGGCATTGATGGCTGCGTAGCGGTACAGGCCAGCCAAAGCGAGGCAGAAACCGATTTCTTGCTTGAACTGGCAAGCCTAAACCCTTTCATAAAAGGCGTAGTGGGCTGGGTAGACCTGCAAGCCGATACCCTGGAAGAACGGCTGAGGCATTACGAGCAATATCATGCGCTAAAGGGCTTCAGGCATGTTTTGCAGGCGGAGGCAGGGGAGTTTATGCTGAGCAATAAATTCATGCGCGGTATAGCGATGTTGCAGAACTACGGCTTTACTTACGATGTATTGATAATGCATAATCAGTTGAGCCATGCCTTGCAACTCGTAGCGGCATTTCCGCAGCAGCCGTTTGTTATAGACCATTTGGCAAAGCCAGCCATTGCGCAGCAGGAAATTGAGCAATGGGAAGCGGATATACGCGCCATTGCGGCACATCAGCATGTTTATTGCAAAGTATCCGGCTTTTGTACCGAGGCTGATTGGGCCAACTGGCAGGCCGAAGATATAAAACCCTATTTAGATGTAGTGTTCGACGCATTCGGCGTGGATAGGCTTATGTTCGGGTCAGATTGGCCGGTTTGCCTGGTGGCTGGTGGCTATAGCAAAACGGTGGAAGTATTGCGGCAATACCTTGCCGGGCTCCCTGCAGAGGCACAGGCCAAATTCTGGGGAGGCAATGCCGCCAAATTTTACAATTTAGACATCATATAACAGATAATGGATTTACAACTCAAAGATAAAGTAGTTATCGTTACCGGCGGCGCTCGCGGTATCGGCAAGGGCATAGCGGTATCGCTGGCAAAAGAAGGAGCCATTGTGTTCATCATCAGCCGTACCGAAGCCGAGAACCTGAACACCGTAAACGAAATTGTATCAATTGGCGGCAAGGCTTATCACACCGTAGCCGAATTAACCGACCCTGCGGCTTGCGCACGTGCCGTAGTCGATGTTATTGCCCAATGTGGCCGTATAGATGGCCTGGTGAACAACGCCGGCGAGAACGATGGCGTGGGCCTCCTGAGTGGGAGTTACGAGCGCTTTATGCATTCGCTACACAAAAACCTGGTGCATTATTATTTGGTGGCTCACCACGCGCTGCCCGAACTCATCAAAACGCAGGGGAGCATCGTCAATATCACCTCAAAAGTTGCCGATACGGGGCAGGGGGGAACGTCTGCCTACGCGGCATCTAACGGGGCACGCAACGCTTTAACCCGTGAGTGGGCGGTAGAACTGCTGCCGCACAATATCCGCGTAAACGCCGTAGCGGTGGCCGAATGCTACACCCCGCTTTACGACCGCTGGATAAAAACCTTACCTAATCCGGAAGAAAAACTGGCATCCATTACGGCTAAAATACCCCTCGGCAACCGCATGACTACTGTAGAAGAACTTGGCAACGCCGTCGCTTTCCTGCTGTCGCCGGTATCCAGCCATACTACCGGGCAAATTATGTACGTAGATGGCGGCTACACGCATTTAGATAGGTCGATTTAAATTAAGGAAGTATTATTGAATTTGGCAATTACAGTTTTGACAACTTTTCAAAAAAGTTGTCAAAACTTCCAAATCTTCACGGCAATCCTTGTCCAGGCTGCCAAATTACTTAGCTTTTACCTTTTGGTTTTCGTACCAATACCTGGCCAGCACAATAGGCAGTGCCACGCAAATAATAAGGATAGCCGCGCCAGTAACAGAGCCTTTGAAGGTGAACCTATGGAAGTCGATGTTTAATTTGCTTAGCGGCAGCACCAGTAAATTCATGATTACCCAAATCAGGATACCGTAAATAAAAGCAATCAATCCGGCGTTTTTACGTAAGGCTGCTATGCTGCTGTAAAGCACAAAAAATAACCATGTAAAACAAGCGGCAATAAGGTAATGAAAAGCTACTCCCAATAGTGCCGTGCCATTGCCGCCGGCAAAGGAAGCCTGGAGGCCGATAGCAGCCCCGGCAATATAATGAAAAACTGACATGGCCTGCCCGTGAGCAAGTATAAATATGGCAGCAAGCGCATCGAGCGTGCCGGCTATTAACGCCGCTACAATACCAGTAATCAATAAGTTTGGAGATTTTTTATCGGGCATGTTAAAGGGGATAAGGTTATGGCAGTAAATATGCACATAAGCTTTTAATAGTGTGGCATACAAACTCGTACAAGATGGTACAAGGTAAAAAAACAGCCTGATTGATAATATTATTCAACGCATATGAAATGAAAGGGAATTCCCTCAAAACGTCGCCAGAACACAATACAAATCATAAAAAAAACAAAAGCCCCCTCACACTCGCTGTTTGGGGGCTTTAACCTAAACCTTATCACAATGATGGCAGACGCCATCAGTAATAGATAGGCCGAATGTATTAAATAGTATTCAATATCACAAAGTGTTTTGTTAAGGTAATGTGAAATTTAATATATTCATTGGGTGTATTTTCTTATCAGTATAAAAGTTTTCGTGTCAGCAGTGTGATATTGACGCAATGGATTATCTGTCATAACATGTATTTAAACGGTTTTTTTTACAAAAATCCGGTTCGGTGGTTAACCACGATGTGGCCTTTCCCGCCCAAAAGCCTTCATCGATAAGACTGGCTCCTTCGCCGCCCGCGCGATGCCCGTGATATTATTAATATCATATAAATCAAAATAATATTTAATGTTACAACGCCTAAGTATCGCATATTGTTCAATATCATCTTCTTATTTCCCTCGGGTTACCACCTGCTGCATTATTATTATTCGTTATCTTTACTTTTATGACGAAGTTTAGCCTCTTATATCTTCTTTTTTTCTTTTGCCTGCAAAGTGTTTCTGCACAAATAAAATATCCGGGCACAGCCTTGGCTGTAGACACTCCAGGCATGTTTGCGCCCGGGCTGTTAACCGACGGCCTCAGTAACCGCGATTTTACCATTTCACCTAGTGGGGATGAGGCGTTCTTCACTATACAGCACCCTAAATTCATTGCCAGCGTAATAGTTCGCATCCAAAAGCGTAACGGCGTTTGGGGCAAGCCGGAAGTAGCACCGTTTTCCGGGATATATCGCGATTTGGAAGCGAGCTTTTCTCCAGATGGGAAAACCTTGTATTTCAGCAGCGACAGGCCACTGACAAATAAAAAACCCAAACGCGATTTCGATATATGGAAAGTGACCAAAACCGCCACCGGAGTTTGGGGCACGCCCGAAAACCTGGGGCCTGTTGTGAACAGCGCTAATAGTGAATTTTATCCCAGCGTAGCCCGCAATGGCAACCTTTACTTTACCGTAGAAGCCGCTTATGGCAAAGGCAGCGAGGATATCGTTTTGAGCCGCTACACGCCTAAAGGCTACGAGCCACCTATTAGCCTGCCCGAAGACATCAATACTAAATTTGATGAGTTCAACGCTTTCGTCGACCCCGATGAGCAGTTTATCCTTTTCACCTGCCAGGGCCGGGCCGATGACATGGGCAAAGGCGACCTTTACCTCGCCCGCAAGGATGCTGCGGGCAATTGGATGCCTGCCCAGCACTTGCCCGCAGGCATCAACAGCACTTCGCTGGATTATTGCCCTTACGTAACACCCGATAAAAAATACTTCATTTTTACCAGCAATCGCCTAAGTAAGGGCTGGTACGATGATAAAGCCGTTGATTATAAAACCTTGAAAGCACTGCTCAGCCAACCGGGTAACGGCTTGGATGATTTGTATTGGGTGAAGTGGAAATGGTAGAGAGGGGCAATAGCCTCGTGTCTGCCGTTCCGAAATAGCCTAACAATAGCCAAACTACTGTCGTTTCGGTATGCCTCATTTTTATAGATTGAGCCAGCATACTATCACCATTGAGGCTTACAAGAACACTTTTTAAGCTTAATCTGCCCCAAAACGCACTTTTTATAAAAAAAAGTTTGCAGGAAAAATATTATTTATATTTTTGTCGACATATTCTATAGACAATGTATTATTTAAATACCCCGGCCTTAGTTAAAACCTTTAAAATGCAGTGCCTTGCTGCATGCTGTTGTTGCTGATTTTCTGGCTAGCAACTTATCACGATTCATTTCTTTTTTAAACTTTTTACAACCTTAATCCATGAAAATTTCTACGAATTTTATAAAATTTATTGTGCTCTTCCTGCTCCTCGTCCCGACGGTGGCATCGGCGCAACTCAACGGCAGCTATATCTTAAGCGGTAAAGTAAGCGGCGAGCATGGCTTGCCACTGATAGGTACAACCGTTACCATAAAGGGCACCACCAACGCCGCGGTAACCGATACCACAGGTAAATTCTCGCTTACCACAAGCGCAAAATTGCCATTCACCCTGGTATTTACAGCAGTAGGCTATCAACCACAGGAATTTTATATCAAAAACGCCAATAGCGCGGTTAACATACAGCTAACAACACAATCATTATTGATAAACGAGGTGGTGGTAACGGCATCGCGAAGGGAAGAAAAACTGTTGCGCTCGCCGGTAGCTATCGATAAGCTCAGCATCAATGCGCTTAAGCAATCGCCCGGCCCCAGCTTTTACGATGCGCTGGAGAACGTTAAAGGCGTGCAGGTTACTACAACCAGTATTACCCTTAAAGTGCCTAACACGCGTGGTTTCAACAGCCCGAATAACTTCAGGTTTATGCAACTGGCAGATGGCGTGGATATGCAGTCGGCCACTTTGGGTGTACCGCTAGGCAATGCCATCGGCCCAACCGAGTTGGATATTGCCAGCGTTGAAATTACGCCCGGCGCGGCCGCCGCGCTATACGGCACCAACGCCATCAACGGTTTATCTAACTTGTTCACTAAGGACCCTTTCAAATACCAGGGACTTAGCTTTTATCACCGCAGCGGCGTAAACCACCTGGGTGATAACCTTGGCTCGAGTGCCATAACCGAGGATGCCATCAGGTTTGCTAAAGCTTTCAACGATAAATTCGCATTCAAGCTGAATGCGAGCTACCTGAAGGGGAAGGATTGGCAATCGAATACGCAGCAAGATCAAAACCCTACGAACCTTAAGACCGCAAATCCTGCTTACCCCGAGCTCACCGGCGCCAGCAACGCCGCTTATGATGGCTGGAATAAATACGGCGACGACGCCCTTGCAGGTAGCAACACCGTATCTATAAAAGGTATTACCGTAGATGGCGTAGCCCGCCCGGCCTTAACCGTTGCCCGTACAGGTTATAACGAAATAGACTTAGTGAAGCCCGACGTAACCAACCTGAAACTGGATGGTACGCTGGCTTACAAGCTTACCCCAAACACCACTTTATCATATACCTACCGCTATGGTAGGATGGACGGCGTTTTCCAACGCGGTAACAAAATATCATTGAACGGCGCTACCGTGCAGAACCATAAGCTGGAATTGAAAGGTAAGGATTTCCTGGTACGCGGGTACGAATCCATAGAGAACACAGGCAACTCGTTCAACGTAAAACCGCTTGCCGATAACCTTGATTTGAACCATGCGAGCAATTCGGCCTGGGGTACGTCTTTCAAAAACGCGCTTACGGCGTATGCCACTGCCAACGGCGGGCTAAAATCTACAAACCTTGCAGCGGCCGAGCAATTTGCCCGTGCAGCTGCCGATAAGGGTAGGGTAGAGCCGGGTACGCCCGAGTTTGATGCACTGCGCAAAACCATTATAGGCATCAACAACTGGGATTTTAAATCGAGCCTGATACCTGATGCCCCTGCAACAGGCGGTGCCGCCCTCATCCAAAAGAGCCACATGTTCAACGGCGAAGCACAGTGGGATTTGACCAGCAAAGTGAAATTTATAGACCTTTTGGTTGGTGGCGACGTGCGCGTTTACCAGATAATTCCGGATGGTAACAACTTCGTAGACTTTACCCGCCCAATTGCCGACCGCAACAAGCAACTTGCCGATGGTAGCTTCGGTGACAATGTTACCTATAAAAAATACGGCGCATTTACCCAGGTTACCAAGACGTTCTTCGAAGAGAAGCTGAAGCTGTTCGGTTCGGTACGTTGGGACTACAATCCATACTTCGACCCTAAGTTCACCCCGCGTTTGGCCGCTGTTTACTCGCCAAGCCAAAACCATAACTTCAGGTTCACCTTCCAGAACGGGTATCGTTTCCCGTCGTTGTTCGAAGCCTTATCTTACGTAAACAATGGCCGTGTTAAGCGCGTAGGCAGCCTGCCATTTATCAACGATGGCTTGGGTTACCTGGAGAACAGTTACACCCAGCAATCGGTAGTAGCCTTTAATAACGCGGTTAAAGCGGCATCTACCACCGGCGACGATGCCACCGCCTTAGCCAACCGTAACCTGTTGCAAGTGGCCAACCTGCCTAAAGCACGCCCAGAGCAAATCACTTCTTTCGAAGTGGGGTATAAAGGGATATTTGCTGATAACAAAGTATTTCTTGATGTTGATGCTTACACCAACCGTTACGATGGTTTCCTGGGCCAGGTGCAGGTATTCGTGCCAAATGGCGTAAAGGTAGGTAGCGATGCTGCCGTACTGGCCATGCTGGATATTAACCGCGATCCTACTACCGCTACCAGCACCAACGCCGCCAGCCAGGGCCAGGCCCGTTACAGGGTGTACACCAACGCCAAAAATATATATAACAACTACGGCTCTTCGTTGGGGCTTACTTATAACTTTTACAAACGTTACACCGTTTCGGGCAACGCAAGCTTTAATAAGCTGAAGGCGCAGAGCAGTTCAGATATATTCGTTACAGGCTTCAATACGCCAAAATGGTCGGGCAACTTATCCTTTGGCAACCGCGAGGTGGTAAGGAACTTTGGTTTCAACGTTGTTTATAAATGGCAGCAATCATACCTGTGGGAGAGCCCGCTGGTTACCGGTACGGTACCATCTATCCACACGTTCGATGCCCAGGTAAGCTTGCGCGTACCGACGTATTACGCTACGTTTAAAATTGGCGCAACAGACATTTTCAACAAACGGTACATTCAGTACGCTGGTGGCCCAACAATCGGCGGCATATACTATGCTTCGGTAACGCTTGACGGCCTGCTGAGCGGAAATGGAAACAAGTAAAACGACAAGCATCAAAAGCTGCGGCTTTTGATGGATACGAAGAGCTTTTTAGGTTTAATTTAGTTTTGAAGAGGCCGGCCCGCAAGGGGACGGCCTCTTTCTAATTTGGTGTGGAGCCGTTTTATTCTGCCCGGCTTATCGAAAGGATTTTTATAGGCTTAACCAGGTATTGCGCTTTGTCTTTTTGGGTCTGTATCAATTTTACCACGGCCATGCCTGCAGTAACTTTGCCAAAGGCAGCAAAGCCTTGTCCATCCGGATTGCGGGCACCGCCATAATCTAATGCGGGCTGATTGCCGATGCAAATAAAAAACTCGCTAGTTGCCGAATTTGGGCCGCTGCGCGCCATGGACAGCGTGCCGTTTTGATGCAACAAGCCGGTTTGTTTGGTTGTTTCGATTTTTATACTGTCCAGCGCGAGCCTATTGGGAACATTACCGCCTTGTATTACCTGTATCTTCACTTTGCGGTCAGCTTCGTTAGCAGGCGTACATACCCTGAAAAAGCTGCTGCCATCGTACGAATGCTTATCTACATACCGCATAAAGTTGGCTACTGTCGCAGGCGCTCTGTCCGGGTATAGTTCGATGGCGATATCGCCAAGCGATGTTTTTATAAGGCAATGGATGGGCGCCTGGGCAAAACAGGCCATGGAAAATGTGAGGGCAGCACAAACGAGCAAGATTTTTCGCATATAGTAAATAGAAATATAAGGGCATATGATGCCCGAGGTTTTTTAGGGTGGCGCAAATATACGATTTGAAGCGATTGCCTGGAGGGGGTGCTGAGGTCACTTAAAATAATAGGGTCGGCAAGGAAAAAGGGTTTACAAAAGGTTTACAGAAATCAGAATATTTTCTATTTAATTGATTTATAATCAAATACTTGATTGAAAAATTGGGTTTGCACCTGTTCAGGTGCCGGTTGGTGATTTATCAGCGTCATAAACAGACTCCAAACTAACAAATGCAAAAATTCTTTTTGATGCAGGGCAAATAATTTATGGCTTCAAAATAGTTTTATCTGCTTCCTTGCTGCTATTTCTGCTTTAGCCTGTTGCTGCTCTTTCCAGCTGCGCTTGCCGGCCAGGCCCACGGTATTTTTAAAGGGGATGGTTTTATAAGCTTCCCATTTGCCGGCAGTGGTACCGAAGGTTTCGCGCTGCAGTATCTTGAGTTCGTGTATCCAGAAAGGCTCCAGCAGTTTTTTGTGGTGAAAGTGGGGCCACAGCTTTTTGAAATCAGCCTCGGGCACATTGCGTACTACTGTGATGTGCGGCAACACCGCCTTTTTTATGTTGAGGGTTTTGCGCAGCAGGCCGAACCAGCTTTCCATTGCAGGCGTGCTGCGGATGTAGGCATAAATGGTATTCTTGCTGTGCAAGTGCTCGAAATATTTAAAACCATCCATATGCAGCAGCACAGGCGGCATGGCTTGCAGGCTGCTTTGTATGCGCTCGAATGCGGTATCCATCATATAGGGTTTCTGCCGCTCCAACTGGTTAAGGGTGATGTGGGCCGGGGAGTTCATGCTGCCGAATTCGCCAATGTGCTTTACCGACGCTTTTTTATACCGTGCTATCTCCTGCCTGATGTTTTCGGGCGGCGAAAGGAGGAAGAGATAATCGGAGTACCCGGTCATGCGTGTTGATTTTATCACAAATTTGCTAATTATTTTAGTATTTCAAACTAAAATTTACATATTTGTATATGGATGCACAGCGGCACATCGTACATATCGACTTGGATTCGTTCTTCGTATCAGTTGAGCGTAAGTTCAACCCGGCGCTCATCGGCAAGCCGGTTATTATCGGCGGTTCGGCAGATAGGGGCGTGGTGGCATCATGTAGTTACGAAGCGCGGGCATTCGGCGTACATTCTGCCATGCCCACGCGGCAGGCGCTTAAGCTTTGCCCGCAAGCTATCGTTATCCACGGCACTTACGGGCGATATTCGGAAGCTTCCAGGCAGGTTACCGATATTATCCACGAATCTGTACCCCTGTACCAAAAAACCTCGGTAGACGAGTTTTATATCGACCTGAGCGGGATGGAACGTTTCCATGATCCCTACCAAATGGCAACCGAATTGCGGCAGCGCGTAATCCGCGAAACGGGCTTGCCTATATCTTTCGGCATGGCATCGGGCCGTACGGTGGCCAAAATGGCCACCAACCAGGCTAAACCCAACGGGCAGCTATGGGTTAAAGCAGGTGAGGAGCTGGCCTTTTTGGCACCCCTCAACATCCGCAAGATACCCGGCCTGGGCGAACATACCTGCCAAAAGCTTTACCAGTATGGTATCGAAAAAATAGGCGATCTGCAAAAGGTGAACATTAAATTCCTGGAGGCGGTGTTCGGTAAATCGGGTACCGCTATTTATAATAAGGCCCATGGGATAGATGAAAGCGAGATAGTTGCAAGCACGGGCCGCAAATCCATCTCTACCGAAACCACTTACCATAATGATGTAAAGGATATCCGCACGCTGGAGAACACGCTGGTAAGCATGACAGAGGAACTTGCGGGCAAGCTGCGCCGCGAAAACAAGGTGAGCAGCTGCCTTGCCATCAAGCTGCGCTACGCAAACTTCGAAACCCACACCCTGCAGCAAAAGATACCATTAACGGCGGCCGAGCATATCCTCATCCCGGGGATAAAAAACCTTCTCAAAAAAGCCTGGAACCAGCACCGTCCGATCAGGCTAATCGGCGTACGCCTGAGCGACCTCTGCACCGGCAGCTACCAGATAAACCTGTTCGAAGATAACGAAGAGCGCATACGCCTGTACCAGGCCGTTGATAACATCAACTTCAGGTTCGGCGATAAAACGGTTTGCCGCGCGGCGGGGATGGAAATAGGGACGAGGACCTTTAATCCATTTATGAAAGGCTGAACCGGGATTAAGCGGATTGTTACGATTTATACGATTTCTCTACTACGTCATTATAAGGAACGAAGCAATCTCTTCACAGGACAAGCCGTCATGCTAAGCGGAAATGCCAAGCCGGGAGATGTGTGGTACCTCGCAATTACGCGATAGTTTAAGCACATCAATTGAGCTCCTTCTTCATCAACAGATCCGTCTGTTCATCGCTACCCAGCATAAACTTATGTTTACCGAATATGCTAAAGCCTTTGCTTTCGTAAAAGCGGATGGCACCGGCATTATGTTCCCATACGCCCAGCCAGATGTAGCTGAAGTTAGCGTCTATTGCCGTTTGGATGGCAAAATCTATCAGTTGCTTGCCTATTTGTTGCCCCTGGTATGCTGTTAAAACGTAAATACGCTCTACCTCCAAAGCATCAGCATCCTTGAATTCTGTTTGGGCGAGGTTGTAGTTTAGTTTGATATAGCCGGCCGGCTGGCCGCCAACCATGGCATAATAAAAGTAGGAATCGGGGTTGTTCAACTGCGCCTCGAAGCTGGGCAAAGTAAAGGCATTTGCAGCAAAGGCATCCATATTTGCCGGGCTATTCAGGTGCGCAAAGGCATCAAAAAATGTGCGGCGGCTTAGCCCCAGTAAGCGGGCTGCATCGTTTGGTTGTACTCTTTTTATATCGATAGGAGGCATTGGCATAAACTATCTTCAATATCCGCCGTGAAGATAATATCGAACGCGGAATATCCAATATCAAAAATGATTCATCTGCACATCTGAAATTTGCACATCTGCATATCCGAGTTTAATCGAACTGGTTCTGCAAACGCACCAGCCTATCAATCATTAGGTTCAATTTTTCCTGTTCGCTGGCAAATATACGGCCCTTTAGGTAAAACGTACAAAACAATAACCAGGCGGCGGTTAGGCCATAGGCGCAAAACTTGAACACCCGCGATGCGCTTTGCAGCACTTCGTAAAAGTATAGGCTAAGACCGATGCTCAGTAACAATACATATAAATAATACATCCAGCCGTAGATAGTGGCACGGCTTTTTTGGTATTCTTTAAGGCTTTCGAGATAGGCGGTGGGGTTTATCGTAAAATCCTGTTTATTGATGAGGCGGTAATCGCGTATCATCATCAGCACATAAATAACCATGGTGGAAAGTATAACGATAATACCCGCATACGTAACCCACGATTGGAATACGAAGAACAGCATCACCATAGCAATGCCGACTAAGGCCAGCAGCATGCCCGTTATGCTCCAGAATAAATTGGTAGTGAGGCTCTTCATGCCCTTTTTTACCTGCTTCAACACCTCGTCTACCGCAGCCGGCTCCAGTTTTGGCTGTCCCTGCCAAACCATCAATAAATGATCAAAGTCTTTCATAATGGTTATATAATTCTGTTAATTTTTGTTTAATACGATATATCTTCACTCTCAAATTTCCTTCCGATATGCCCGAAACATCTGCAATTTCGGGGTATGGCACTTCATCAAGCACCAGTGTTATAATTATTCTTTCCGATTCTTCCAGCTTAGATATACACTTGTACAGCAAAGCAACCTGTTCGTTCTTTTCAGAGAACTCCTCGCGTTTGTTTTCGGCAATTTGTGGGGTCAGTTCGTCCTTGGCCTGTCGTTTTTCCGATCGCAGGTAGGTTAAGCAAGTGTTCACCGCAATGCGGTAGATCCAGGTTGATATCAGGGCCTGGTTACGAAACTTGTGCAGGTTTTGCCAAACCTTTAAAAAGGTTTCCTGCAGCAGGTCGTTGGCGGCATCGTCGTCGCCGGTGTAACCGTAGCACAAATGGAAAATCTTCTTCGAATTGGCTTCATATACTTTCCTGAAAGCTTCTTCTTTGTTATCGGCCACTTGTTAATAGTTTTAGTAGATTTTACGTGTTTGACTAGGGTATGTGGTAAATGTTACAACAGGTAACTTTTTTTATTCAGCCATGGCAGTTTGTTGTCGGCATCCTCCAAAAGGGCGTTGTAATCCTGGCTGTAATCGAACTGCAAATCTTCATGCAGCTTGCCTATCGCTGTTTTAAGTTTGTCTAACTGGCGGGTGAGTATCAACCGGATGGGTTTATGCGATGTTAGGCGGATAACATATTGCAGGTAGTTTTGACAAAAATTTAGCAACAGTTCAATCTCGGCCGGCTTGGAACCGATGAATTTGGTGTATTTGCTCAGCATCTTTAATATCTTGCGCAGTGCCTTGGCCGCAAAATATGCCTGGGAGGGTAATTGGCTAAACATAAAGCCGGCCTCGGCTTTTATGCTCTCTATAAAATCCTGCTCGTTATGCGCATCGAAGAGGAGGTAAGCCAACAGTTCTTTATTCTCTTTTTTATATCGGATGAGGCGCAGGGCCAATTCGGCAAGCTGCTCCTGCGGCAGGTGCTGTAATTCTTTCTTTATCTGTTGTAATCCGTAGGTGGGGATGCTCATATTAAACTTTCTGCAACATAGTAAATTTCGTAGTTTAGCGGCACTGATCTTAATTAAATGCAAAAAAACAAACTTACCCTGTATATTTTTATAGCACTCGTATTGGGTGTTATAGCCGGCTATATTTACAATGCTACGGTAATAAACGCCATTAATACCAAAATGAGCGCCGCCGAGGCACAGATAAAATCTATCGACCTGCGGATAGCCGCTACCAAAGATACCACCACTGCCGATTTTAAGGCACTAAAAACACAACGCACAGAGCAGGCAAAGGTTCGCAAAGAAAGCGATACTGCACGCGAGGATAAGCTGGTTGGCTTTACCGTATTGAGCGATATATTTCTGCGATTGATTAAAATGATTGTGGCCCCATTAGTATTTACAACGCTGGTAGTTGGCGTGGCAAAGGTAGGAGATATCAAATCCGTTGGCCGTATCGGCGGCAAAACCCTCCTGTGGTTTTTGAGCGCTACGCTGGTGTCGCTGGCTTTAGGTATGATACTGGTGAACTTTTTTAAACCCGGCGAAGCCATGCATTTGCCCTTGCCCGATGCTAACTTGAGTACGGGGATCCAAAAAACGGCTTTGTCTTTGCGTGATTTTATAGGCCACGTATTCCCCAAGAGTTTTATAGAGGCGATGGCCAATAACGAGATATTGCAAATCGTGGTGTTCTCGCTGTTCTTCGGCGTAGCAACGGCCGCTATCGGCGAACCGGGGCTTATCGTAATAAAAGCTTTGGATGCTATCGCCCATGTTATATTAAAGATAACCGGTTATGTGATGCAGCTGGCACCACTGGCGGTGTTTGGGGCCATTACTGCCATCATTGCCAAACAGGGTTTAGGCATTTTGTCTACCTATGCCATATTCATCGGCGAGTTTTACTTTTCGTTGTTGATACTGTGGATGGTAATTGTTTTGGCCGGCTTTGCGGTGTTGCAGAAACGTGCCTTCAATTTGGTGGGCAGGATAAAGGATGCGATGCTCATCGCGTTCAGTACTTCTACCAGTGAGGCTGCATACCCTAAAGTGCTATTAGAATTGGAGCGTTTCGGTTGCAATAACAAAATTGTAAGCTTTGTGCTGCCGCTAGGATATTCTTTTAACCTGGATGGCTCAATGATGTACATGACCTTTGCCTCGCTCTTCCTGGCGCAATCCTACGGCATACACCTGGCTTTTAGTCAACAATTATCTATGCTGCTGGTGCTGATGCTAACCAGTAAAGGTATAGCCGGCGTGCCGCGTGCATCGCTGGTGGTTATAGCAGGTACAATCTCTTTATTTAATATCCCGGAAGCAGGTTTAGCGCTGTTGATTGGGATAGACCCGCTGTTGGACATGGGCCGCTCGGCAACCAATGTTTTAGGTAACGCTATGGCAACAGCAGTAGTAAGCAAATGGGAGGGAGAGCTAAAAGATTAGATTTGCGTGTGGTTTATTGAAAATAAAATAGGCAACTTTGCGCCCTCATTCACTAATGCATAAATGAACTCTCTTAAGTCCAAAAAAATATTCATTATCCTCAGCGTTACCGTACCTTTTATGCTGTATTGCTTTTACTATTATGGCATGATGATCAAAAACGCCCCGTATAAATATGCCGAGTTCCAGTCGATGCAGATACAATACGGGTTTCGCGACAGCTTGCTGAACAAGTACGACTCTAAAACTGGCGATTATCAATATATCAACCGCAGGGACTCCGTAGTGAAAATGAACATGCACCTAAGCAACGACGATTTGCTGTACCTGCACCGCAAAGCTGCCGACCTCGGTTTCTGGGATTTCCCCGAAAACGAAACCAGTAAAGACAGCACTGTGCATGCGCCGCGTTATATTATCACTTTTAATTATAAGCGTAAAACTAAAAGGATTGTTTTCGATGCCAATTTCGATGGGCCCGAAAAACTGGTAGATGCTAACCAACGCCTGATAAAAGAAATAAAAGGGCGCCTTAATGATGCAGAACAGAAGCAGAAAAAATAATGAGTTAACGCGAATTGAGTTAACACGAATTTCACGAATTAAGGAGGATTTTCACAAATCTGCGTGGCGATCATTTTTTGTAATACATCTGTAATACATCAATAAAACCTGTTCAGTTTCTTTTCTAAGAATTAGTGAAATCTGGTTCAATTCGAATAAATTCGTGTTCACTTATTAAAATTCGTGCAATTCGGCTCAATTAGTATAATTCGTGTTAACTCAATTCTTGCCAGCTATTGCGTTTTATAAATATAAACCCTATATTTGCACCTCAAAATTTAAAATAATAATTAATCAACAATGTACGCAATAGTAAGTATAGCCGGGCAACAGTTTAAAGTTGCGAAAGACCAGCAGATCTTTGTACACCGTTTACAAGGAGATGAAGGCGCTAGTATTGAATTTGACAATGTGTTGTTAGCAGAAAACGAAGGCAGCTTTAAATTAGGTTCAGACCTAGCAGGCGCTAAAGTATCGGCTAAGATCGTGTCTCATTTAAAAGGTGATAAAGTAATCGTCTTCAAAAAGAAAAGAAGGAAAGGTTACCAGAAAAGGAATGGCCACCGCCAGCAGTTTACCAAGATCGAGATCACCGGTATCACATTATAATTAAATTTTAACCGAGCCGGTAATCGACTCACAAAAGAAATTAAGAAATGGCACACAAAAAAGGGGCCGGTAGTTCAAGAAACGGCCGCGAATCACATAGCAAGCGTTTAGGTATCAAAATTTTTGGTGGCCAGCCTGCAATTGCTGGTAACATCATCGTTCGTCAGCGTGGTACCAAGCACAACCCGGGTTTAAACGTAGGTATCGGTAAAGACCATACCTTATTCGCTTTAACCGCAGGGCACGTAGTATTCAAAAAGAAAGCAGATAACCGCTCATACGTATCTGTTATCCCTTTCGAAGCTATACCTGTAGCTGAAGATTTAGCACCTGTTGCTGCTGCACCTGTTGCAGAGGTAGAGGTTGCTGAAGAAGCACCAAAAGCTAAAAAAGCACCAAAAGCTAAAAAAGAAGAAGCTGCAGACGCTGAAGAAGCATCAGCTGAGTAATCAGTTTTAGCAGAGCATAGTATCAGGAAGCCCTGTATCGAAAGATACGGGGCTTTTTGCATGATAGATATCCCATCTCAAACCTCACGTCTCATATCTATCATCTAAAAATACGATTGCGTATAAAAGACACAATAATTTCTTTTATTCGATTTAATTGATTTAGATTTACTTACCAACTAAACAAAACCAATTAAGATGAATTCAAACAGGCGCAATTTCTTAAAAAGCACAGGTACGCTGGTGCTTGGCGGCATAGCCTTATCGGGCAAGGCAACATCTCTTTTAAACTTTAAAAGCAAGCATGCTGTGGGCATACAGCTGTTCACGTTCTTCAACGTGATGGATGCCGACGTTAAAGGCACGCTGTCTAAAATATCGGCAGTAGGGTACAAGGAGATAGAATCGGCTTTTAGCAAAAAAGGCGGGTACTATGGCTTAAAGCCAAAAGAATTCAAAGCAATGGTAAACGGCGAAGGCCTTTCATGGAAAAGCCACCACGTGCTGGGCGCTCCGTTTAAATTGCCTCCGGGTGCAAAAATGCCTACTATGCCCGATGGTAAACCCATGACTTTGCCACCAATGCTGAACCTGCGCGATAATATGCAGCAACTGGTAGACGAGGCCGCTGAAGGCGGCGTGAAGTACCTGGTATGCGCAAGTACACCAATTACTTCGCTTGAAGAAATTAAACTTTCTATCGATACCTTGAACAAGAGCGCCGAGCTGGCCAGCAAAGCCGGTTTGCAATTTTGCTACCATAATCACGACGCGGAGTTCCATGAAGTAGAGGGCAAGGTGCCTTATGAGCTATTTTTGGCAGAAACCGACCCTAAGTTCCTGAAGTTCGAACTCGATCTGGCCTGGGCTATTAAAGGCGGTAAAAATCCGGTTGATATGTTTGCACAGCATCCGGGCCGTTTCCCGCTGTGGCATGTGAAAGATTTAGACGCAGCGCGTGTAGAAATTTTGCCCGTGGGTAGTGGCACGATCGACTTCAAGCCCATCTTCGCGGCAGCAAAATCAGCAGGTATGCAGCATTTCTTCGTAGAGCACGATATGCCTAAAGACCCTTTTGCCAGCATGGCCGGCAGCTTTAGCTACCTGACTAAGAACCTGATTGCTTAACAGTATTACTTAACGGGGGATCCCTTACGAAGTCATCCTTAAAAGATGCTTGGATGCGCAAATATTAAGCCCTTCTCCCAAAAAAGAGAAGGGCTTAATGCTTTATCGTAAGTAGTCCTGCACGAATTTGTCGTTGCTGATGGTACTTATGATAAGGCTCAATATTTTCCTCGCAGGCGCGTCGTTCGCAACCGAGGTTGAATTATCCTCCAGCTTATCCAGGTAACTTATCGCCTGTGCCTCGTCGTCAAATAACAATATAATATCGCCGTTGATTTCTATCTCTGTACCGTTCGGCGGGTGAGGAATCCCGTAGGTCTCGAATGTTTCCTGCGTTATTTTTTCTTCCCCAGCCGGGATGTCGATTCTTATCATGGTTTTATATTTTGGGTTTGGGCACTTCTTTTATATAGCCCGTAAAACGTATCATTTGCCGGTTTACGCTTTGCACGGTTAAGCCGGCACCGCCGTTTGCAGATACATCCAGTATCATTTGTTGGGTGTTTTTGTTGTCCTTCGGCTTGATGTACACAACGTAGCCGCCTTTCTTCTTTTCTTCCAGTTTATAGTCGAACCTGGTAGAGGTGAACTGTATGCCCGCATCGGCGCTGTTGTTATAAGCCGCGTTGAAATATACTACGCCGAAGTAAGGCAGGTAGGCCACCAGGGTGTCCTGCGCTATCTTCAAATCGTAATCGCTGGTGAGGTATTGCTGTGCACCGCTCATGGGGTACATAAATTCGGCCTTAAAAATGTAATTTTTCGATTCGATGAGTTGCTTTACTGCCGCCAGCTTTTCGGCTTTTTTATCTTGCGCCAGGCCTGTTTGCGTAATCGAGGCAACTATTGCCAGGCCGAAACATATTTTGATTAAAGTTTTCATTGCTAATCAATTATGGTATAAATGTAACGCTTGTTTGTTGTATAACCGTATAGTTGTCTATAAGTTTAAATATTATAGGCAACCCGGTTATTTTAGACTGCGCCGACACCGCTTGGTTTAAGCCCGCCGGGCCGTACACCTTTAGTTTGATTGTTCTTTTCATCGTTTTCCTTTTTTATATACGTAGGATGCACAGGGGGAGTAGATTCCATAACCAAACCGAAAAACAATTTTACGGGCAACAAAAAAGCCGCCCTTTTGGGACGGCTAGTGCTTTTCAAAAGCTCCCCCTTCAGGGGGGTGGGGGGCTTAAATGAGGCTTACGCTCCTGTTCACAAACTCGGTCAGTTCCGCACCGGTTAATAAACCTTGCGAAAGCAAAGCCAAATCGAACGCCTGTTTAGCTAATTGGGCCTGTACGTCGGTGTTCTCGTCGGCAAGTATCTTAGATATCAGCTTATGATTGCCGTTTACGATAACGTTGTAATTATCGGGCATGCTGCCGTAGAAACTCATGCCACCGCCCATGGCTGCCATATCTTTCATACGGCGCATAAACTCGTCCATAGTAACGGTAACGGGTAATTCATCCGGGCTAAGGCTTTCCAGTTTCACCTTATAAGCGGGCTTGTTGATAGCCTTATCAAATATCTCTTTTACTTTGGTCGATTGCTCTTCTGTCAGTACCGATTCAGGGTTCTCATCCTTCTTAATCAGCTTATCGGCAACATCGGCATCAACACGTTTTAATTGTGTTTTCTCCAGTTTCTGCTCCAGCTGACTGATGAAGTGCGTATCGATAGGCGAGTTCATCACCATTACATCGTAACCCTTTTTAGTGGCCGACTGGATGAACGCATCCTGTTTCTCCGGGTCGTTGGTGTAGATGTAAACTACCTGGCCGTCTTTATCGGTTTGGGTAGCTTCAACCTTATCCCTGTACTCGGCAAGGGTGAAGTTCTCTTTCTTGGTGTTGCTCACCAAAACATAGTCCTTCGCCTTATCGTAGAATTTATCTTCGCTAATCATGCCGTATTTCACGAACAAGCCAATATCGCCCCATTTTTCTTCGAAGCCTTTACGGTCGCTTTTAAAGAGGTCGGCTAATTTGTCAGCTACTTTCTTGGTGATGTAAGTATTGATCTTCTTAACGGCACTATCGGCTTGCAGGAAGCTGCGCGAAACGTTCAACGGGATATCCGGTGAATCGATAACACCATGCAGCAACATCAAAAACTCAGGGACGATATCTTTCACCTCATCGGTAATAAATACCTGGCGACTGAACAATTTGATTTTGTTCTTCGTAATCTCAAAATCGTTCTTCAGTTTAGGGAAGTACAATACGCCGGTAAGGTTAAACGGATAATCCACATTCAGATGTATCCAGAACAATGGGTCTTCGCTGTAGGGGTAAAGCTCTTTGTAAAACTTCAGGTAATCTTCGTCCTTCAGTTCAGTAGGAGATTTCGTCCAGATAGGGGTGGTATCGTTGATGATGTTATCTGTCTCAACCGATTTGTATTTCGGTTTGCGCTCTTCGTCCTCGCCATCTTCTTCCTCTTGTGTGGTCGTACCGAACTTGATAGGCACCGGCAGGAATTTAGCGTATTTATCCAATATACCCTGCAATTTGTGCTTATCCAAAAACTCTTCGCTTTCGGCATTGATGTGCAGGGTAATTTCGGTACCGCGCTCGGCCAGGCTACCTTCGCTTATCTCGAATTCGGTGCTGCCGTCGCAGGTCCAACGGGCAGGCTCAGCGCCTTCCTGGTAGCTTAGGGTTTCAATGTCCACACGGTCGGCAACCATAAATGCCGAGTAAAAACCAAGCCCGAAACGGCCGATGATCTCATTGGCATCTTTTGCCTCCTTGAATTTCTCAACGAACTCAGTCGCGCCCGAGAAAGCGATCTGGTTGATGTATTTTTTTATTTCTTCGGCTGTCATCCCCAAACCGTTATCAGATATGGTGATGGTCTTTTTGTCTGCATCAAAAGCTACTTCCACACGCAGGTTGCCCAGTTCGCCGTTGTACTGCCCTAATGACGCTAAACGTTTTATTTTTTGCGTAGCATCCACGGCGTTAGAAACCAGCTCGCGCAGGAATATCTCGTTATCAGAGTATAAAAACTTCTTGATGATAGGGAAAATGTTTTCGGTGTGTATCGAAATAGATCCTTTTTCTTGCATTGTTTTATGATTTTAGAATTACAGTATAGTTTACGGTAGGGGATTAACAACAGCCGTTCCAAAACCAGTAGGAGTGACGAATTGGCAGAGGGATGCGGATGTGCAGATTTCAAATTACAGATGTGCAGATGTTTTGAAAAGCAGGGTTTGTGCTACTATCCTCCGCTAGCCCCGCTTTCCCTCCAAGCTGCCGGTAGAAGCAGCTTTCCGTACAATCGGGTTTAGGTTACTTCCGTCCGTCCGTTTTCGGGAGCGGAATTGCGCGGACGGGGTGGACGAATCCCTAACCAACCCGTCATTGCGAGGTACGAAGCAATCTCTATGCAGGCAGAGCAGGCTTCATTTTTCTTGTCCGAGAAAGTATTTATTTGCTATTTTTAAACGCCTTATCATAAACGCAAATGAAGAATATTTTTTACTTGCTGTTACTTGCAATATTAGCAACGGCTTGTTCTCACCCAAAACCAAAAGCTACCGAAAAACCTAAGCTTAAAGATAGTATCTCGGTTGCCGACACATCTTTTCTGGCGGATAAGAACTTTGCGTATAAAAACGCATCGGACCTGAGCCGGGTGTGGATTGAACGCCAATATAACTACCATGACCTGTATGCAGACTCTACACGTAAAGTTAAATTTGTTGAATTGTTGCCCGCGTTAAAGGCGAAAATCATTGCACCATTCTTGTCTAAAGACCAGGGCACTACCAATTTGGATTTTATTAAAAATGAGGTAATGGCGCACTTCATTGCCAAACAGGATAAAATAGGCGATGTGCAACCCATATTGGTGATGATTAGTGGAGGCGAGTATGAATCATTAACGATGATTTTGCTGGATAAGAACAACAAGTTTGTAGATGGGGTAAACCTGTTTGGAGGTTTAGATAGCGGCCCATACCAGCATGGGGATACATTGATGATATTCCCGGTTAAAAGAACATCGGTTTTGGATAAGGGTAAAGTTATCATCTATGAATCCACGAGGAAACAGTTTGCCGACTCTCTTAAATTACCAACTATTATAGATTCTAACGTGTTTGTCTCGTCTATAAACAAAGAAGGTAAGGTTGTAAAAAAACTGATAAAGAAAGCTAGTTACAACGTGCCTTATGTACCCCATAATTAATGAAAGCGGCTTCGTTATAGGGCGAGCATGCAGATTAAAGATGTACAGATGATTTTATTTGCTATTTTTAAGGGCCTTATCAAACAGCCAGAAAAATATAACCCATGTTTTATTTCAAGAAAGTTTACATTACAAATCTCTCGAAAACGGAAGTAGAAAGCTTGCTTAGAAAGGCATCGTTGAAGAGAGTAAATTCATTAGACCTAATATCCGCAAATAGCGATGTGGGAAGCGATAAGCTATTTTTAGGTAATATTGGAAAATCTGCCCTTTTATTTACCCGGCTCCATAGTTCTTTAGAAAACTTTTTACCTAAAGTGATTATCAAATTACCGCTGGATACCGACGAATGTTACTATCAGCTACGATTAAAAGGGCTGTCAGCGATTTTAGCCTTTGTGCTTGCATTGGGTTTGGCTTTCTCGCTGTTTCAAGCTTCTGTTGGTGAAACAGATATCGATGGACTGATGACAAAGTTATTGATTTGCATCATATACTCCGGACTACTGCTTTTAGAGATAAAAATTACTTCTACCCGAATCAATAAAGCGCTAAGTCAACCGCTTGCTCCAACTCCTACGCAGCATGGCTAGCGCGGGCGTTTCGTGTGTGATGAGTTGTATCGTCATATTTTGGTAGGTAGCTCACACGCGACATGGGTGCTCCAGCCTATGAATCAAAGAAAGTGACATCCAAGGGCTTGGGATCACTTATTTAGCGCTCCCTAACAAGGCACTGAACGTTCCCAAACATAACATTCGTCACTCTTTCTTTTTAAGGAAGGTGGTCTTTCTGCCCTTACTATCTACAATGGTTAGCTTATCGCTCGTTAGCTCAAATATCTTGTCGGTCACTATCTCGTAGTAATCGCCGTTCTGGTCCTTTTTGGCATGCCCTTTATCAATCAGATATTGTGCTGCAAAGCTATATGGCTTACTATAGTATAACAAATGGATGATGGCGTTTTTTTCGTTATCGAAATACCATTTGCCGTTATCAGCGTTTTTTGGCGTAAACTGCTTGGTATATGTGCCATCATTTCTATAAGTGGTTAACGGGCCGGTAGCTAATTCAAATCCGTAAGGATGCTTAATCGTGTCTATTTTCTTTCCGGTATTATCCGACATATCCGAAAATTCCCAAGCTCCAACGAGCTCCTGTTTTATATTTTGAATTTGAGCAAATCCATTAGACGACACCAATAGAACGATAAAGAATAACAAGACTTTTTTCATAACAGTAGTTTAGCGAAAATACGGTTAAATATTAGAATGTTTACAAATCTTGCGATAGCGTATTAATGCCTACTACCGCAAACACAAAGCCCCCCGGCTCATCACCGGAGGGCTCACTGAATAATTAAATTATTTTACTTCCGTTCCAGCAAATATCTCCAGGTTACCGCACACAGTATGCTACCGATGATAGGTGCTGCTACAAACACCCATACCTGGCTGAGGGCCTGGCCGCCAACCAGCAATGCAGGGCCGATGCTGCGGGCAGGGTTTACCGATACGCCGGTTACCGGTATGCCTACGATATGGATAAGCACCAGGCTTAAACCAATGGATAGGCCCGCGAAGCCGCCATGTATATTTTTTGTAGATGTAGAACCAAAAATAACGAACAGGAATATAAAGGTGAACACCAACTCTGCCACAAAGCCCGCCTGCAGGCTATAACCCGCTGGCGAGCCCGCGCCAAAACCGTTTTGCCCAAGTCCACCCGAGGCGATGCTGTAACCAGCTTTACCGGAGGCGATAAACAACAGGATAGCCGCGCCTGCAATGGCACCCAGTATTTGGGCAATAATGTAAATTATGGCCTCGGTCAGCGTCATACGACCGGCAACCACCATGCCTATAGAGATGGCGGGGTTGATGTGGCAACCCGATATGTGCCCTATTGCATAGGCCATTGCAACAACCGATAGGCCAAAGGCAAAGGATATGCCCAGCAGGCCTACGCCCGTGCTGCCATTTGCGCCGGCAATTACGGCGCTACCGCAGCCCATTAATACCAACACCAGCGTACCGAAAAACTCGGCAAAGAATTTTGAGGGATTTGTTTTCATTGTGTTTAATTGAATAAGTTAATAGGGTCTATATTAATACAGGTAAATATATTATTATAGTTACATATAACATACCGCCAAACGTAAACGCTTTATTAAATTTTTACGCGGATATATGGAGGGTCGTATTTTTACGACGAAAGAAACGGCGAACCAGAGGCTGGAAATTTATAGCTAAAATAGCTGCATTTGTTGTAAAGCAGGGTTTGTGCTACTATCTCCCGGTAGCCCCGCATTCCCTCCAAGCTGCCGATAGAAGCAGCTTTCCGTACAATCGGGTTTAGGTTACTTCCGTCCGTCCGTTTTCGGGAGCGGAATTGCGTGGACAACCTCACCTCCGCGTCATTGCGAGGCACGAAGCAATCTCTACGCAGGCAGAGCCATTTGCAAATCTGCAAGCAGAGCCGCTGTGCAAATCCGCCCTGCTAGCAGGGAGATTGCTTCGTACCTCGCAATGACGTTGGGGAGAGTAGAGCCGCTCTGCAAATTCGCCCTACTAACCGGGAGATTGCTTCGTGCCTCGCAATGACGTTGGGGAGAGTAGAGCCGCTCTGCAGGTTCGCCCTGCTAACCGGGAGATTGCTTCGTACCTCAATGACGCGCGGAAATGTGTCATCACCCTCATCACCCAAACACCACATCCCCAATATCCACCCCATCCTTCTTATCCTTTTCGGTAGCCAGCTTCTCCAGGTAATCTGATACCACGAATTTGGTACCCGGCATGGCCCTGCGCAGCTCTTTCGCTTTCTCGTGCCATTTTTTGCTTGCGTTTACATCGGGGAAAAGCATCACCTCCCTGTTTTGCAGTATTTTGCATTTATTAAGGTTTAGCCCTTCCAGACTGCCGCAGCTTATCCATATAAAAGCAGGCATCAGCGCGCCGGCTATCACAGCTGTTTTTTCGCTCTCTACAATGGCCACGGGCTTATAGGGCGAGGTAATAAGCAGGTGCTCGCCAAAAAAGCACTGGTTTAGCGTGTAGGCAATATCGGCAGGGGCTGTTTTAAGCGCAAGCGCGTGCGCCCAGGTAATGTGGTTAAAAGGCTGCTTTACGCGCTTGCCGGTTTGTTTATCGTACAGCATTATTTTGCCTGTGCGCACGCGGTTGTGGGTATCTATCTGCCAAAATATGGTTGCGCCAAACCAATGCCCGCTGGTGCCAATGCGGTAAGCACCTACCAGTTTTTCGGCCTCATTAAACCCAAAACGGGCAATAAGGTACTGCACAAAGTTGTTTTGCCCATAATCGGTATAAGTGCTTTCTACAAATTCGGGGTTTATAAAGTATTCCACCTCGGGCTTCGGCTTACGTTTTGGCGCTCTCCCAAACGGGAATTTACTAACGGCGGCAACGATGCCTAATGCAAAGAACTGTTTTGGGGTGTAGTGGTAGCCGCATTTATCCTTGCGGTTGCATATGCCTACGTGCGTGGCAATATGCTGGCCTGTATCGGTATCTATATACCGGGTGAAGCTTTTCCTGTGCCGGCAATTTGGGCAGCTGTACCGGGTGGGCATGCCCTTATAGGGTTGTAGTTGGTATTTGTACATGGGTTGGCTAGGTGGTGTCCGTCCGTCCGCAAACTTCCGTGCCCGCAAACGGACGGACAGGTTCTTAATTTTCGTTATCGGCAGCACTTCTTAGCATCCTATCCACCTTTTGGTGCGATATGCCCAGCTCGTTGCCTATTTCCCGAAGGCTCCGGCCCATTGCTTTCAACCCTATGGCCCTTTCCAACTGGTCGGTTGCTTGCTTGCCTCTTTTGCCGGTTATCAGTTGTTTCCATTCCTCGCCGAAGCCCAAAAAATCGTAGCATAAAAAGTTGCCGGGTTTGCTTATCTGGCACAGGCAAACGTTGCTGTCGCCGTAAACCTGTTCGGTGTTGCGCTGTTTTATTTGTTTGAGGTACCGTATGGCGCTATCTACGTTGCTTTCGCCAATGGTAAAGGCACTATCGCAAAAGTTCATCAGCATTTTGCTACCCTGTAAATCGTTCCGGGTTATGGCTTGGGTAAGGTCTCTTTTGGGTGTATGTGCCAGTACCAAAATACTTAGGTCGTGCTTGTTTTTCAGGCTTTTAAGTTGTTTCATCAGGGGCGATGCTCCTTTAGCGTTCTCGGTTTCGTTACGCAGGTAGGTAAGGTTATCAATAATGAGGATTTTGGCACCCGTATCTATCACGGTTTGTTCCAGGTCGTGAATCAGGAATTCGTCAAAATCATCAAAGCCATTGGGCAGTTCGGTATCGGGGTTTATCTTGGCACGTAAAAACCACTTGTTAAATTCGTAATGGTTGTCAAAATCAATGGAGTAGCGTGCTTCAAATTGCTTATCAGTCAATTCAAAATCACAATAGATAACCTGTTGCGGTGTGGCTTCTACATCAAAGGGATAATTTGCTTTGCCATAGGTAATGGCATCAGCAATTTGCACGGCTAAAATGCTTTTACCTAAGTTGCTATCAGCAAATAAAATGCACACTTCGCCCTCGTGCCAAAATTTACCGAACAGCATTTTTGGTGTTGGGGCGTTCTTCGCATCTTCCATCCAGTGATTTGCGCCTTTAATGGTTAGCACACTTTCGGTTGGTGTTGGTGGTTGTTGCAGTTGCCTTAAGCTGGCTTGTTGCAATTCTTCGGCATTGATACGCATGCCGGGGTTTTGGTTGTTGTTTGTATTCATGTATTTGATATTTATAAAATGCATATTTTATAAAATACCTCTCCAATAACCTATAATATATAGGCTGTCATGTAAACGCGGGTTGCGTTTAAAGCTATAGTACGATGTGTTTGTGGTGTCCGTCCGTTTTTGTTAGCGTAATTATCTGCGACAGAAGGCGGACAGAAAGAAAGGTGATTAGCCTTGGGAGAGATATGTTCAATACAAATATACAGAATAATCTTTAATAACAAAGAAATATTTAAAAAATCTTTAATTTCATGTCAGTGCCGTCCACAAAATTCCGGTAGGGAAAACGGACGGACAGGGGGGAGGATGTGCAGATTACAGATGTGCAGATGAATTCACCACCGCGTCATTGCGAGGAACGAAGCAATCTCTACGCAGGCAGAGCCATTCTGCAAATCCGCAGGCAGAGCCGCTGTGCAAATCCGCCCTGCTAACCGGGAGATTGCTTCGTGCCTCGCAATGACGTTGGGGAGAGTAGAGCCGCTCTGCAGGTTCGCCCTGCTAACCGGGAGATTATTGATGTTTTGTTTTTTTTCTCAAGGAATCAATGAGCTCCCTTCGGTCGGTTGTCTTCGCGCTTCGCAATGACGAGATGGAGAGAGGGATTTGAAAAGCAAGGACAGTGGTACTTTGGTTTCGGCAGTCCCGCCCTGCCTGCCGGCAGGCAGGTTTCCCTCCAAGCTGCCGGTAGAAGCAGCTTTCCGTACAATCGGGTTTATTATACCCCGGTCATTGCAAGTAGTCCACAAAATTCCGGGGAAGAAAACGGACGGACAGACAACTCCTTAAAGAGAGAGTTGCAATTTTTGCACAAGTGCTTCGATGTTTTCTTCGGTGCCGATATCCGTTATCACACCATCCCCATTAATTTTCGACCTGATAAATTGTATCAGCAAAGTAGCTTCGGGTATAACTTTGGCAGATAATGCCCCCAATATCAGCTGCATGGCCGCGTGTGCCGATTCGCCGCCAAGGGAAGCGGTAATAAGCGCCACAGGTTTATCTACAAAACTGCTACTGCTCACCATCCAATCCAGCGCGTTTTTTAGTTGACCGGGTACACCAAATGCATATTCGGGCGTGCAGATGATGATGGCATCGGCTTTTTCGAGGTGCTTCCTTAATTCGGCTACTGCTTCGGGTGGGTGTTCGTTATCCAATCCCGGGTCGAAAGGAGGAATGGCGGCAAGGTTGTCGTAAATAAAGTAGTTTACATCGGCTGGCAATAGGCCGGCAATGTGATTGAGTATAGCATGGTTAGACGAGCCTGACCGCAGGCTGCCGGATATGGCGAAGATGGATTTCTTGTACATTGATTTATAAAACTTGTCATTGCGAGCGATAGCGCGGCAACCTCATAGGACATTTCGCGAATTAGCTCAGCAACGGCGCTTGTCCTATGAGGTTGCCACGTCGCCCCAGTGCGTTACCCCGTGCTGCTCCTCGCAATGACATTGGGGTAAGTGGCATCAGGCGGAAGGGGCCGTTGCCGGCGGACTCAGCGTCAATAAAAACGACGACCCTTTGCCCTCTGTAGACTGTACTTGTATGTTGCCTTTGTGCAGCAGCATTATCTGCTTGCAAAGGCTAAGGCCAATACCGCTGCCCGTTTTGCGGGTACTAAAGAAGGGGATGAAAATCTTATCCAGCAGTTCGGGCGGCATGCCTGCGCCGTTATCCATCACTTTTACGATGATTTTGTTGCTGCCCTGTACTTCGGCGGCAAGGGTAATGCGCGGTTCGGGTCGGTCTTTTACGGCTTCTATGGCGTTTACCAGCAGGTTTATCATCACCTGGTCAAGCAGGTTGATGTCTGCCTCTATGGCCAGGGCTGGGTCGCGCAGGATGATATCCAGCTCGATGTGCTTTTTCTCTAAAGTAGGGCGCATCAGGCTGTTGAGGTTCTCGAACATGTTGCGCACCAGTATTTTGGTCAAATCTAACCGGGTAATTTTGTTGAGGCTGCGGTAGCTTTCGGTAAACTTAAGCAGGCCCTCGCTGCGGCGTTTGATGGTATCGATGCCCAATTCTATATCCTCCAAATCCGATGCATCTATGCCGCCGGTTATCTCGGGGCTTTTCAGGCGGTTCTTTAAGGTATCTGCCAACGAGGAGATTGGCGCAACAGAGTTCATGATCTCGTGCGTCATCACATTCAATAGTTTACTCCATGCCTTCGACTCCGTTTCGTCCAAAGCCTCGCTCACGTTTTGGAAGGCCACCAGCTTGTACATCTTATCGTCGCTACGCATGATACTGGCCGATACCAGCATTTTTACCTGCTGCTGGTTGCGCGTAACGCTGAACACCTGGGCATCGCCGGGCTTCAGCCTGATGATGTTGTTGTACAGTTCGGGTTCGCGTTTCTCCAGCGAGTGGATGGTTTTTAAGTACGGCACGCCGATGAGGTTTTTGAATGCCTCGTTTATCCAGCCCGTTTCACCCGTTTCCTGCTCGTAGCTCATCAGGCCGGTATCTACCAGTTCCAGTATCTTTTGCAGGTAATGGTACTGCGTTTCGCGCTCACGGCTGATGAGCTTAAAGGTGGTGTTTATTTCGTTGAAGCCCTTGCGCAGGGGCTTTAGCTCGTTCGGCGCACGGCGCACGTCGAAATGGCGGCTAAAATCGCGGTAGTGGATAGATTCTACGAATTGGTTCACCTCATCCTGCGCCTTACGCTGAAAACGTATCAGATCAAGCACCGAGAAAACCACCATCGGGATGGTAAGCACGCCGTATATATATGCACCCTGGCCCGATACAACCACCATAGAGGTAGCGGTGATGGATATGAAAAGGAAAATTACCCGCAGCGTAAGCCGCCATTCGTAACGGTTAAATGTCATACTTGCTCAGTCGGCGGTAAAGTGCGGTGCGTGTTAAACCCAGTTCTTTTGCGGCGCGGGTAATGTTGCCGTTATGCTTTTCAATCACACGGAGAATGGCGTTCTTCTCCATAGCGCTCAGCGGGATGTTGCTGTCGTCTTCCGTAAGGGTTTCGCCGGGCGTTTCCAATATCGAGAAGATGAGGTCGTCGGCACGCAGGATGTGCTCGTCGGCCATAATTACCGCACGCTCTATAGTGTATTGCAGCTCGCGCACGTTGCCCGGGAAGTTGTACGACCTTAGCTTGTTCAAAGCGGTATTGTCGAAATCTACGCTCGGCTTCAGGTATTTGGTGGCATACAGCTTGGCAAAATGACGTGCCAGTATCACGATATCCTCGGCACGGCGGCGTAGGGGCGGCATGTTTATCTCAACGGTGTTTATCCGGTAAATCAAATCCTTGCGGAACTTGTTCTCGTTAGCCAGTTCGGAGAGAGGCACGTTAGTGGCGCAAATGAGGCGGATATTGATATCGATAGCCTTGTTGGTACCTAAACGCGTTACCTGCCTGTTTTGCAGTATAGTGAGCAACTTGGCCTGTTGCTGCAGGCTGATGTTGCCAATTTCATCCAAAAAGAGCGTTCCGCCCTCGGCTTCCTCAAAGCGACCCATGCGGTCTTCCCGTGCATCGGTATAAGCGCCCTTTTTATGGCCGAAGAGCTCGCTCTCGAAAAGGCTATCCGTTAATGCACCTACATCCACCTTGATGAAGGGTTTATCGGCACGCAGCGAACGCTCGTGGATGGCCTTTGCCATTAAATCCTTACCGGTACCGTTCTCGCCCAGTATCAAAATATTGGCATCGGTAGGGGCAATCTTGTTCACCTTGTGGAAGATATCCTCCATCACCTCCGATTCGCCGAGTATCGAAGTACCCGCGTTGCTTTTGCCCGATGGTTTGCCCGCTTTGCTGGTGCCTTCTTTTTTATCCAGCAGGTCCTTAATGGTCTCTATCAGTTTCTCGTTGTGCCATGGCTTCACCACAAAATCGTTGGCGCCCTCTTTAAGCGAACGCACCGCCAAATCGATGTCGCCATAAGCAGTTATCATGATAACGCATACGTTAGGCTTCCATTCTTTTATCTTGCGCAGCCAGTAGATGCCCTCGTTGCCGGTATTTATAGCACTGTTGAAGTTCATATCCAGCAGTACCAAATCAACCTGGTTGCGTTGCAGCAGCCAGTTAAGGTTCTCGGGATTTTTTTCGGTAATTATTTCCTGGGTTTCGGTCTTAAGCAATAACTTAACAGCCGTTAGTACGTCTGGGTCGTCGTCAACAATTAAAACGGTCGCTTTTTTTAATATCATGTCAGTTCGGTAGTTGAATGGTTCATGAGTTTATTCGTACGTAAGTGTACGCATAAAATGCACCATGCAATTTAGTATTTGCATGTTAAATATCATACCATTTATAGTATAATAGCTATAGTATTGATAATCAACTATGAACTATAAACCGGCAACTATACATGCAAAAAAAGCATTGTATCAATACCGAACACATGCTGTAACAATAGCGTACGGTGCAATTTAGCTAAATGTCGTTAATTGGCTGAAATACAGCAAATTAATTTGTGGCACATGTTTTTGTATCTATCAACAAAATATTAAGAATTATACAGTGGACAGAGTAATACAAAAAAAGACCTGGGGTACCAAAAGAATTGCAACTATAGCAGGTATCACCGCAGCCGTACTATTTGGCGCTTACCTCATCGTAGGCGCAGCATCCGGAAAAAGGAAACTGAATGTGGATACCGAACGTATCACCATCAGTGAGGTTAAGAAGGGCCCTTTCCAGGATTTTATACCCGTTAACGGTGTAGTAATGCCTTACACTACCATTTACCTGGATGCCGTAGAAGGCGGTCGGGTAGAAGAGAAATATGTTGAAGACGGTGCGAACCTGAAAAAAGGTGACCCGATACTGAAACTAGCTAACACCGACCTGGAACTGAACCTGGCTAACCAGGAAACACAGGTGTACGCAGCGCAAACACAGATGCAGATATCGCACAACAGCGCACAGCAAAACACCATTACCAAGCTTAACCAGATGGCCGATGTTGATAATGCATATAAGGAAGCCGAGCGCATTTACTTACTCGATAAAAAACTTTACGACCAGAAAGCCATTGGCCTGCAGGAATTCAAGGCGGCTGAAAATGCCTACAACTATCAGGTAAGGCGCAAAAAACTGACTATCCAAATATTGAAGCAGGATACCACCCTAACCCGTCAGGAAGAGATACAGGCCCGCGAGCAATATGCCCACATGAAAAATACGCTTGAGCTGATGCGCAAGAAAGTGGCCGACCTTACCGTGCGCGCACCTATAGACGGGCAGCTTACTTCTATGGATGCCGAAGTTGGCCAGAACAAGAACAAGGGTGAGCACCTTGGGCAGATAGATGCCCAGAACGGCTTTAAGGTAAGGGTTGATGTAGAAGAACATTACCTGAGCCGTATTTATAACGGCCTAATGGGGGATTTCTCGTTCGCAGGTAAAACTTACAAGCTGGTAATAAAGAAAGTGTTTACGCAGATTGTGAGCGGTCGTTTCCAGGTAGATATGCAATTTGTAGGCGAGGTGCCAAAAGGCATACGCAAGGGCCAAACGTTACAGATACGCCTTGCGCTTAGCGACGAAACTACCGCTATACTGGTGCCTAAAGGTGGCTTTTATCAGCAAACCGGTGGCAACTGGATATTTAAAGTTGCCGAAGACGGCAAGTCCGCGTACAAGGTTGATATACGTATAGACAGGCAAAATCCCGATTATTACGAAGTGCTGCAGGGCCTTAAACCAGGCGACAAGGTGATAACATCAAGCTACGAGAACTACGACGGAATACAGGAACTGGTGCTGAAGAAGCCTTAAGTGCTTCTCACCAAGTGTCGCCTTCAGTTTAGCGGTGTCACAAGTGGGAAGAGGGCTGCGGACGGACGGACAGCAGATGAATAAGACAACAACAAAAAATATAAATCACAATTAAAAATCAAAATAGCCCTTCCGCTTTAGCCGGCGGGAGGGTTTAAGGGAGGCCAAATGATAAAAATTACAAATCTTGAGAAATTTTACCGCACGGAAGAGGTAGAAACCATCGCATTGAACAAATTATCGATGGAAGTGAACACCGGCGAGTTCGTGGCCATCATGGGCCCATCGGGTTGCGGCAAATCGACATTATTGAACATCCTGGGCATGCTTGATGACCCTGATGCTGGCAGCTACGTATTCAATGGCGTGGAGATTGCCCACTTCAACGAACGCAAACGCGCCGACCTGCGCAAGCACAACATCGGTTTCGTTTTCCAGAGCTTTAACCTGATCGATGAGCTTACCGTGTTCGAAAACGTAGAATTGCCATTAATCTACACCGGCGTAAGCAGTGCCGACCGTGTAAAACGCGTAGAGGAAGTGTTGGATAAGATGCAGATAATGCACCGCCGCAACCACTACCCGCAGCAATTATCGGGTGGCCAGCAACAGCGTGTGGCTATTGCCCGTGCGGTTGTAAACAAACCAAAACTAATACTTGCGGATGAGCCTACCGGTAACCTGGATAGCAGCAACGGTAACGATGTAATGGAACTGTTGACAGATCTTAACGAGCAGGGCACAACCATCATCATGGTTACGCACTCGGAGCACGATGCCCGTTACAGCCACCGCATCATTCGCCTGTTAGATGGCCAAACCGTGATGGAAAACATCATGGTATAACACCCCTTGAGGGTTAACCTATTTGATTAATATATAGTTAAGTGTGCCTCCGGCTATGCCCACCGCCAATGCAATTTGGCGGTGGGAGGGCTTGAGTTTTGTCATTTTTTTTGTGAGTGGTGAGTTGTGAGTAGTTAAGAGTTTTAATCGGTGAAATCAATCTCCATCGGTGCAATCCTAAAAATATGTTTAAGAATTATCTAAAAATTACCTGGCGTAACTTGTTAAAAAACAAGGGTTTTACTGCAATTAATATTGCCGGTTTGGCAATTGGGATGGCTAGTGCCGCCCTTATTTTGTTTTGGGTGCAAAACGAGGTAAGTTACGACCAGTTCCATCAGGATAAAGACCGCCTTTACCAGATGTACAACCGCTCGGTTTTTGATGGTAAAATGTGGTGCTGGGGCACTACACCGAAAATAATGCGCAGCGCGCTTAAACAGGATTACCCGCAGATAGAGCAGGTGGCACGCACTACACGAGCCAACTTTTTGTTCATCGTAGGTGAGAAGCACCTTACGCTTGCTGGCAACCATACCGACCCCGATTTCCTGACGATGTTCAGTTTCCCCCTAATAAAGGGTAACCCTAAAACAGCGTTGAACGACATGAAAAATATTATCCTCACCGAGAAAACGGCTAAAAAGCTCTTCGGCGATGAGGATGCAATGGGAAAAACCATTAAGATAGATAGTGTTGATTATTTTACCGTAACCGGTATTATGAAAGACCTCCCTAATAACACCCAGTTTGATTTTGAATACCTGATGCCATGGACGTACCTGGAAAAAACGGACGGACGTGTTGAAAAGAACTGGGGCAACAATTCGGTACAAACCTGGGCCATGCTAAAGCCAGGCGTAACCGAAGCCGCCATAAACGCCCAGGTAAAAGACATTACACGCAAGAATTCTGAAATAAAAGATATCGATGTGTTTATGCATCCCGCCACCAAATGGCATTTATACTCAAAATTCGAAAACGGCAAAATTGTAGGCGGCCGTATCGAAACCATCAGGTTGTTTAGTATTATAGCAGGCCTTATATTGCTAATAGCCTGCATCAACTTCATGAACCTGAGTACCGCCCGTAGCGAGAAACGCGCCAAAGAGGTTGGCATCCGGAAAGTTGTTGGGGCATTAAAAGGCAGCCTTATTGCACAATTCCTCGGCGAAAGTATCATGATTGCGTTTTTCTCCGGCATATTGGCGCTTATCATCGTTCAGCTATCCCTTTCGGGCTTCAATAATCTTACCGACAAGCACTTAATTATTCCTTATGACAGCCCGGTATTCTGGTTGATATCCATATCATTTATATTGTTCACTGGCGTTTTATCCGGCAGTTATCCGGCGCTATATCTTTCTTCATTTATCCCGGTAAAAGTATTAAAAGGGACTTTTAAAGAGCCCAATGCAGTTTTTTCCCCACGCAAAATATTGGTGGTAGTGCAATTTACTTTTGCTATTGTATTTATCATTTCGACGATAATTATTAAAGAGCAGTTAGAGTACGCCCAAAACCGTGATACCGGTTACAAAAAGAATAACCTGGTGTACACCTTTATGACGGGTAACGTAGATAAAAATTACAGGCTTATCCGCAATGAATTGTTAACCAGTGGAGCAGCTGTTGCGGTAAGCAAAACCAGCGCGCCCATGACGGAAGGCTGGAGCGACACCTGGGATTACAGTTGGCAGGGTAAACAGGAGGGTGCGAAAATCGACTTTAACATATATAACACCGATGGCTCATTCACCAAAACCATGGGCCTGAAAATTATAGAAGGTCGCGATATCGATCCGGAAAGGTACCCGTCGGATTCGCTTGCTGTTATGCTGAACGAAGCATCAGTAAAAATAATGGGCTTTAAACATCCCATTGGCCAAATTGTAAAGAATGGCGATGACAAGTTAACAGTGGTAGGCGTGGTGAAAGATTTTATCCTGCAATCGCCTTACGAACCAGTGCGGCCAATGATTATACAGGGCCCAAAATCATGGTTCAATGTTATACATTATAAGCTTAATGATAAAAACACCACCGCCAAAAATCTGGCGTTGGCCGAAGGCGTATTTAAGAAATTTAACTCCGAGTACCCTTTCGACTACCACTTTGTGGATGATGAATACGCCAGGAAATTTAAGGATGAGCAACGTACCGGCACCCTGGCCTCGCTTTTTGCAGGGTTAACCATATTTATATCCTGCCTGGGCTTGTTTGGCCTGGCCACTTATATGGCACAAAACCGCATCAAAGAAATTGGCGTGCGTAAAGTGCTTGGCGCATCGGTATTTGGTGTTAGTTCCATGCTATCCAAAGACTTTTTAAAACTGGTAGGCATAGCATTTTTATTTGCAACGCCTTTGGCCTGGTACGGAATGTACACCTGGTTGCAAGGCTATACCTACCGGGTGCCTATCAGCATCTGGGTATTTATAACCGCTGCTGCCGTAACTATTGTCATTTCAATTATAACGGTGAGTTTCCAGGCGGTAAAAGCCGCGCTGGCCAACCCGGTGAAGAGTTTGAGGAGCGAGTAAAATAAGAGGCAAGAGCAGAGAGCCAAGAATCAGGATAGAATCGGTGCAATCGGTGTAATCAAAACAAGAAATCGGTGTAATCATGATAAAGAATTATATAAAAACAGCATTCCGTAGCCTCTTGAAAAACAAGGGATTTACGGCTATAAATATATTGGGGCTGGCCCTTGGCCTTGGCGCCTGCCTGCTTATTGTATTTTACGTTGCCGACGAACTGAGCTACGACCGTTACAACACCAAAAGCGAGCGCATATTCCGGGTAAATGCTGATTTGAAACTGGGCGAAAACCGCAAGGATTATGCCGTAGTGATGCCGCCGCTGGCTAAAACCATCGTTGCCGAATTCCCCTACGTGGAGGATGCCGTGCGCCTGAAAAACGCCTATACCATGCATGTTAAAAAGGGGGAGGCGAACATGATAGAAAACAAAGTCGCCTTTGCTGATGCGTCGTTGTTCAACGTGTTTACGTTGCCTATGATAAACGGTGACGCCAAAACTGCCCTTGCCGAACCCAATTCGGTAGTTTTAACCGAAAGTACCGCCAAAAGGTATTTCGATAAAACGGATGTGGTGGGCAAAACGATGGTTATTAACGACAACCAAAATTTTAAGATTACCGGGGTGATAAAAGATGTGCCCCAAAACTCGCACTTCAACTTCGATTTCTTTTTATCGATGGCCACCTGGGCCGATAGCCGTTCAAACGCCTGGCTACGCAACGACTATAGCACTTATGTATTGCTCAAGGATGCCGCCGACGTAAAAAAACTTACCGGCAGTTTAGATGCCTTTTTATTGAAAATGAGCGGCGACCAAATGAAAAGCGAGATAGGCATGAGCTATGCCGATTTTGAAAAGAGCGGTAGCTACTTCCGCCTGAATTTTACCCCGCTTACCGATATCCACCTGAAATCAAAACGCATTGGCGAATTGGGCGCAAACGGCACCATGCAATACGTGTATATATTTTCGGCCATCGCTATATTTATTTTGCTGATAGCCTGCATCAATTTCATGAACCTTTCTACCGCGCGCTCATCAAACCGCGCCCGCGAGGTAGGGGTGCGCAAGGTTTTAGGTTCTCCGCGCAAATACCTTATCGCGCAGTTCCTTTCAGAATCTATCATGATTACTTTCTTCGCAACCATTATTGCCCTGGTTGCGGCAATTGCCGTTTTGCCTTTGTTTAACCAACTGGCCGGAAAGGACATAGCCATTACCACGGCAACGCTGGTTTGGTTAATACCCGTATCCGTTTTAATTGTGTTGCTTGTTGGCACGCTGGCCGGCTCTTACCCGGCGTTTTTCCTGTCGGCATTCCAACCCATTGATGTGCTGAAAGGCAAGTTATCTACAGGTTTTAAAGGCGGGGGACTACGCAGCTTTTTGGTGGTTTTCCAGTTCGGGATATCAGTATTCCTTATTATCGGCACGCTGGTTATCAAAAACCAGCTCAACTATATACAAACCATAAACCTTGGTTTCGACCGCAACCAGGTGCTGGTTATCCAAAACGCTTATGAGCTTAACCAATCAACCAAAACGTTTAAGGAAGAGCTGAAGCAGTTACCAGGTGTCACCAGTGCCACCATGACGGGTTTCTTGCCCGTATCGGTAAACCGCCGCAGTACTTCTATCTTTTTTAAGGATGCCACGCTCAATCAAAAGAACTCCATCTTCCCGCAATTTTGGGAGGTTGATACCGAGTGGATACCCACGCTGGATATAAAAATGGCGGCGGGTCGCAAGTTTGCTAAGGACCGCATCAGCGATTCCTCTGCCATTATCATCAACGAAGCAGCAGCCAAATTTCTGGGGTATAAAAATGCTGTGGGCCAAACGCTGTACGCGTCCAACGGTAGTAGAACTAAAATACCCAACACTATAAAATATGAGGTAATAGGAGTGATGAAAGATTTTCATTACAGTTCGATGCACGAAAAGATCGAGCCACTCATCATACGCCTTGCCGAGAACAACGGAGCGGTGAGTGTGAGGGTAAACACCAAAGATTTGCCTGCCCTGATGTCGCAAATTAAAGCCAAATGGGCTGCATTCTCACCCGTGCAAATGAACTTCTCCTTTATGGATCAGGATTTCGATGCGTCGTACCGCTCCGAGCAGCAGGTGGGCAGCATCTTCGTCATATTCACCACGCTGGCTATCATCATTGCCTGTTTGGGCTTGTTTGGCCTTGCGGCGTACGCGGCAGAGCAGCGCACCAAAGAGATAGGCATCCGCAAGGTGCTGGGCGCTGATGTAAGTGCCATAGTGGCCATGCTGTCTAAAGATTTTGTGAAGCTGGTTGCAATATCCATCGTGGTGGCCTCGCCTTTGGCCTGGTATTGCATGCACTTGTGGCTGCAGGATTTTGCCTACCGGATAGATGTGCAATGGTGGGTAGTAGCGGTAGCCGGCCTTTCGGCCATCGTAATTGCAGTAGCCACGGTGAGCTTCCAGTCGCTAAAAGCAGCACTGGCAAACCCGGTGGATAGTTTGAAGAATGAATAAAGAAGAAGTCCATGAACAATAGTCGATAGTCCATGGAAGAAGTATTTCGGCTATTGACCATCATCCATGGACTATGGACTTTAAATCGGTGAAATCATATAAATCATAATAATCTGTGTTACGATGATAAGAAATTATTTAAAAACAGCCTGGCGCAACATCTTGGGGAACAAGTTTTACGCCTCTATTAACGTTGCGGGCCTTACGGTTGGCCTGGTGGTGGGTATGTTTATGCTGCTTTGGGTGCAGGATGAGCTTAGCTACGATAAATTCAACTCCAAAGCCGATAATATTTACAAGATAGGCATCGTCGGCGGTACGGGCATCAGCAAGCAGATATTCAATAATATCATTGCGCCCGTTGCAACATTCGCCAAAAACGAGGTGCCACAGGTACAGGATGCCGTGCGCATCATGACCTTGGGTAGTGCGCCGTTCCGTTATAAGGATAAGGTTTTTTATGAGGATAATTTTGCCTTCGCCGATCCATCGTATTTCTCCGTTTTCGATTTTAACCTCATAAAAGGCGATAAAAACCATCCTTTTCAGGATAACGCCTCGGTGGTAATTACAGAGGAGATGGCCAAAAAATACTTCGGCACTGAGGACCCGATTGGCAAGGTAGTAACCCTTGGGCAGGACGAGCAACTGAAAGTAACCGGCGTTATCCCCAATTATCCCGAAAACTCCAGCTTCAAATACCGTATACTGATGCCCTTATCGCGCTTTAACGATTTGGCTTACATCAAAAACAAAAAGACTTACGATAACAAACATTTCATTTCATCCATGGATGCCGATTGGAGCATGTTCGGTTTCCAAACCTATTTGCTGTTGAAGCCGGGTACTAAGGTTGATGTAACAGCTTTAGAGAAAAAATTACAGGCCATACACGAGCGCAACAAGCCGGAGGATGCTCCTGTACCATACCTGTCTCAGCCCTTGCTGAAAATGCACCTATACCAGGCAGATGGTACCGATGGCGGTATGTCAACTGTGCGCACATTCGGCATAGTAGCACTGATGATTTTGGTTATCGCCTGCATCAACTATGTAAACCTGTCTACCGCTCGCAGCATGCTGCGTGCCAAAGAGGTAAGCATGCGCAAGATAATAGGAGCGGGCAAGTTGCAGCTGTTTATCCAGTTTATGGCCGAGACCACGTTGTTGTTTGCCATTGCTGCGGTATTCGCTTTCGCGCTGATGTTCGCATTACTGCCGTACTACAACCAATTTTCGGGGAAGGAACTGTCGCTTGGTTTATCCAATTACAATATATGGGCCTGCATTGGGCTTACGCTGCTGGGTACGCTTACAGCATCGAGCATTTACCCGGCACTACTACTTTCATCGTTCGAACCGTTGAAGGCGCTTAAGGGCCGTGTTACCATAGGCATAGGCAACGCGGCTTTCCGCCGTGTGTTGGTGGTGCTGCAATTTTCGGTATCTATCGTGCTCATTATCGGCACGCTCATCATCGGCGGTCAACTAAAATACATCAGGGAAAAAAACCTGGGCTACGATAAAGAGAACGTGCTGTCTTTCAGCATGCGCAACAAAATGATAAGCCAGTATGATGTAATAAAGAACGAATTGCAAAAGAACCCCGCCGTATTGGGGGTTACCCGCGCCGGCCGCGATATCATAACAGGCGGCAGTTCTACCGGCGATAACGATTGGGACGGCAAACCGGCCAACTCCAATATGTGGTTTAACCAGGTGTACGCCGATAAAGACCTGATTGGTTTCTTTAAGATGAATATCAAAGAAGGCGCGGGTTTTACCGGTGCCGTGGCAGATTCATCGCACTTTATTATTAATGAAACCGCTGCGAAAGAAATGGGCCTTACTAACCCCATAGGCAAACGCCTGCGCGTGCAAACGGTAAACGGTACCATCATTGGCGTGGTGAAAGATTTTCATTTCACTACCATACACCATAAGATAGAGCCAGCCGTGTTCCAATACAAGCCCGACAATTGCTGGAAGGTTTACGTAAAAACCACCGGTGCGGGCGCGCAAAGTGCCATAGCTTCGGCCCTTGCTATATGGAAGCAATACAACAACGACGTGCCTTTCAACTACACCTTCCTGGACGACAGCTTTAAGAAACTATACACCGACGACCAGCGTACAGGCTCTCTATTCAATATGTTCTCGGCTATCGCTATTGTTATTTCCTGCCTCGGGCTGTTTGGTTTGGCCACTTATTCGGCGCAGGTAAAAACAAGGGAAATAGGTATCCGAAAGGTATTGGGCGCAAGCGTAAGTCGTATCATCGGCTTGCTGGCCACCGAGTTTATGGTGCTTATCGTAATAGCCATCGTAATAGCTATACCTGTTGGCTGGTACGCTATGAACGCATGGCTGCAGGATTTTGCCTACAAGGTGAACATCACCTGGGTAGTATTTGTACTGGCCGGCGGCGGCGCTACCTTGATAGCGCTGGCAACCATCAGTATACAATCGGTAAAAGCTGCGATAGCCAACCCGGTAAAGAGTTTGAAAAATGGAGAGTGATAGATGTGCAAATTACAGATGTGCGGATATGCAAATTAAAAATGTGTAGATAATCTTTTAAAATGAATGAAATCACCCTAATCGGTGAAATCATTTCAATCGGTGTAATCACAAAAGTCATGATAAAGAACTATTTCAAAATCGCCTGGCGGAACCTTATCAGGAACAAGGGGTTCTCGCTTACAAACATCCTGGGGCTTACCATCGGGATGATTTGCACCATCTTTATCTTTTTATGGGTGAAGGATGAGGTGGCTTACGACAAGTTCCACCAGAACCACGATAATATTTACCAGGTAATGGCCACGCGCGACTTTAAGCCGACCATTTTTACCGACCCTAACATGGTGCTGCCACTAGCCAAAACACTGGAAGGCGGCAACCCGCAGGTACTACGTACCGTGGTTACTACGCACCAGGAAAGCCACCAGTTTGAGTACAACAACACCAAGCTGAAGAAAGACTGGTACCAGGTGAGCGACCAGTTCTTCAATATCTTCAGCTGGAAGTTTATCAAAGGCAACGCCGCTACGGTTTTAAGCGATCCTAAGTCCATCGCTATTACCGAATCGGCTGCAAAGGCATTCTTCGGTAATGACGACCCGATAAACAAAGTGGTAAAGGTTGATAACCAGGATAACTTTAAGGTAGTCGCCGTTCTTGCCGACCCTCCGGGTAACTCTACGTTCAAGTTCGATTTTATCGCTCCATTCGATTATTCGTCTGATTATATAAAAAACAGGATGAAGGAATGGAACGGATCATCGCATAGTGTGTTTATCCAAACCACGCCCAATGCCGATATGGCCGCCGTAGATAAATACATCGATAAGATAAAGCACGAGCATGCAAAGGGTGACAAAATAAGCACCTATTGGACTTTCCCCATGAACAAGTGGCACCTGTACAGCGAGTTCAAAGATGGCAAGAACGTGGGCGGCATGATTGAATACGTGCGTATGTTTACCGTTATCGCCATCATTATCCTGCTGATTGCCTGCGTAAACTTTATGAACCTGTCTACCGCACGGTCGGAGAAACGCGCTAAAGAGGTAGGTATCCGCAAAACTTTAGGCTCCGATAAAAGGCAGCTGCTTACGCAATTCTTCTTCGAATCCATCATACTGGCGCTCATAGCGTTCGTACTGGCGGTAGGTTGCGTTTTTTTACTGATGCCTTCGTTCAACCTGCTGGTGAGTAAATCCTTGCACCTTAGCATAGTGGATCCGTTCTTCCTTATCGGTGCTTTGATCATTATCCTGTTTACAGGCGTGGTTGCAGGCAGCTACCCGGCTTTGTACCTTTCATCGTTCAACCCGGTAAAGGTGCTGAAAGGCACTTTTGCAGCCGGCAAAAGTGCAGTGTTGCCGAGGCGGATATTGGTGGTGGGGCAGTTCGTGATGTCGATACTGCTTATATCGGCTACCATTATCGTTTACCAGCAGATACAGCACATTAAGGATAAGAGCATCGGTTACAACCCCAATAACCTCATCATGGTGCCTTCATCCAGCGATATTGATAAAAATTACGCAGCCCTAAAGCAAGATTTGGAGAATACCGGCCTGGTAGCCGCTACTACGCGCACCTCATCGCCCATCACCGAGATCTGGTGGAAATCGGGCTCGCCGGATTATGATGGCAAGGCCGCCAATGGCGATATCATTTTCTCTGGCTTGCAAGCCGATGTAGATTTCACCAAAACTATGGGCATTAAGGTATTACAGGGCCGCGATTTTAATAATACGCCGGGGGATACTTCGGTTATGTTATTGAACAAAGCCGCTGTGGAGGCCATGAAGTTGAAGAATCCGATAGGTATGGTGATGAAATATGGCCGTAAATTCACCGTTGCCGGTGTCATTGATAATGTGGTAATGGCATCACCGTACGACCCGGTTGAGCCGCTAATGATTTACTATGATGGCAAAAGCTCTAGCGTGGTGAACGTGCGCCTTAAAAATGGCGTGCAGCCGCAAGCGGGCGTAAAGGCAATGGAAACTATATTCAAGAAATATAACCCACAGAATATATTCGAATACCAATTCGTAGACCAGGAATTCGGCAAGAAATTCCTCACCGAGGAGCTCATCAGCCGCATCACCAACATTTTTGCGGGGCTGGCCATATTTATCTGCTGTATTGGTTTGGCCGGTTTGGCATCGTTCACCATAGAGAAACGCTTCCGCGAGATTGGCGTGCGCAAGGTAATGGGCGCATCGGTACAGCAGTTGCTGATGCTGATAGCCACCGAGTTTTTGAAACTGGTAGCCGTTGCCTTCGTAATAGCCGTGCCTTTAACCTGGTACCTCATGAGTAATTGGCTTAAGAAGTACACCTACCATATCGACGTAAGCGCCTGGGTGTTTGCATCGGTAGGGGCACTTATATTGTTGCTTACCCTTGTGGTAGTGAGCCTCAACACCATGAAAGCCGCACTGGCCAACCCGGTGAAGAGTCTTCGTTCCGAATAGTCCATGGTCGATAATCCATGGCAGGGACATTTTTATTGTAATATAAAGACAATGGTCGATGGCATGTGTTTTTTACTATGGACCATCGGCCATTGACTATGGACTTTTTATAATCGGTGTAATCAAAATAATCATTTAAATCGGTGCTTATGATACGGAACTACATCAAAATTGCATGGCGCAACTTAGTTAAGGATAAGCAGTTCACGCTGTTGAACGTGCTGGGCCTCTCGGCAGGGATTGCCTGTACTTTGCTCATTTATCTGTGGGTGCACGATGAGATGAGCTACGATAAGATCTTTGATAAGGATAACCAGGTTTTCCAGGTGATGGAATTGCGTGGTGCCGGCGAAAACATGGGCCTTACGGATGAATCATCGGGCCTGGTGAGCGAGAATATCAAAATAGGCAACCCCGAAATTGAATATGCTGCACCCGTTGCGCCGGCAGATTGGTTTCAGAAGTTTACGCTTACCAGCGGCGAAAAAAACATCAAAGCCGTTGGCCAGTACGTAGGCAAGGAGTATTTCAATATCTTCTCTTTTAAAATGCTGGATGGCGACCGCAGCAAAGTGCTGGAAGCCAAGAACTCCATCGTGATATCTGATGACTTGGCCAGGCGGCTGTTCACCACCCGCGAGGGGGCCATCGGCAAAGTAATCCGTTTTCAGCATGAGCGGGACTTTTTCGTGTCGGGGGTGTTTGAGAAAGTGCCGGTGCATTCTTCGCAGCAGTTCGATTTCGTTTTATCGTTCGATTACCTGGGCGATGTGCAGCCGTGGGTTAAAACCTGGAACAACGGCGGCCCGCATAACTTCGTGTTACTTAAAAAAGATGCCGACCTGAAAGCCTTCAACAAGCGCATAAGCGATGTGGTGAAGAAAAACAGCGGCGATACTACACGGCAATTGGTAGCCATGCAATTCTCCAAAAACTACCTCGCCAATACCTTTAACCACGGCTCGCGCGTTGGCGGCAGGGAAGAGTATGTAAAGCTTTTTTCGCTTATCGCAGTGTTTATATTGCTCATTGCCTGCATCAATTTTATGAACCTTTCTACCGCAAAGGCAGCAGGCCGCATGAAAGAGGTGGGCATAAAGAAAGTGATAGGGGCCGAGCGTAGCCAATTGGTTATCCAGTTCCTGTCCGAATCATTGCTGCTATCCCTCATCACCATGGTATTTGCGCTGGGAATTACCTTGCTGCTGTTGCCGCAATTCAATCAGCTTACCGGCAAGGATATCAAACTGGTATTCGATTTTCAGATGATCGCCGTACTGCTGGGCATCGCTTTGGCTACGGGCATCGTATCGGGCAGTTACCCGGCTTTGTACCTTTCTAAATTTAAACCACTGGCAATATTGAAAGGGAAGCTTAACACTTCTTTTGCCGAATTGGTGGCCCGTAAAGGGCTTGTGGTGTTCCAGTTTACGCTTTCAGTAGTGTTGATTATATCGGTGCTGGTGGTGTATAAACAGGTGAAATTCATCCAATCTACCGCGTTGGGGTATAACAAAGATAACGTGGTGCGGTTCGATTCGGAAGGTAAGCTTGCCGGCAACGAGGAAGCCTTTACTGCCGAGCTGCGCAAGATACCCGGCGTGGCGAATGCGAGCTTTACACAGCATAACATCGTTGGCCGCAACTACGGTACAGCAATGGTAGGTTGGGACGGCAAGATGCCTAACCAGGACATTTACTTTGAAGGTTTTTTTGGTGGATACAACTTCATCGAAACCATGAATATGCAGGTGGTGGATGGGCGTGCATTCAACAAAAGCTACGGCCCGTCTGAAGGGGGCAAGGTGATGTTGAACGAAACCGCTGTTAAGGCTATGCACCTGAAAAAAAGCCCCATAGGCGATAGCATCCAAATATTCAATGGAAAAGCGCAGGTTGTTGGCGTGGTAAAAGATTTCCATTTCGAATCATTGCACGAAGCAGTTAAGCCCTCATTTATCTTGTTGGCGCAGGGTGTCAGTCCGTATTTTAAGATAATGGTACGCGTAAAGGCCGACCATCAAAAAGAAACCCTGGCGCAGATACAGAACGTTTACGAACGATTTAACCCGGGCTTTCCGTTCTCCTATAATTTTTTAGATGAGGCATACCAAAAACAATATGAAACCGAAACCAGGGTATCAGTATTAGCCAATTATTTTTCGGCACTGGCCATCATTATTTCCTGCCTGGGCTTGTTTGGTCTGGTAGCTTTTACCGCACAGAAAAGGCGCAAGGAAATAGGCATCCGCAAGGTGGTTGGCGCATCGGTAAACAGCATCACCGTGATGCTTACGGCCGATTTCCTAAAACTGGTGCTCATAGCGGTGCTAATAGCGTTCCCGCTGGCCTGGTACATGATGCACCAATGGCTGCTAGGCTTCGTTTACCGTATAGATATCGGTCCGCTGGTGTTCGTTATCGCGGCGGCATCAATTATCCTTATAACTATACTTACTGTTAGTTTCCAGGCCATAAAAGCGGCGCTGGTAAACCCGGTGAAGAGTTTGAGGAGCGAATAATTGTCATTGAGTCATTAGGTCATTGAGTCATTTTAATGCTGACTTAATGACCTAATGACTCAATGACGCGAAGCAGAATGACTTAATGACTAAATAATCATGATACGGAACTACATCAAAATTGCCATGCGCAATCTTACCAAGCAAAAAATGTACAGCCTCATCAACATCGGCGGCCTGGCGATAGGGCTTGCTGTTTGCATGACGATACTGATGTACGTTTCGCATGAGATGAGCTACGATAGTTTCCACAAAAACCGCGACAAAACCTTCGGCATACATGCTACGCTTAAGATAGGCGGCAACCAAATGAACATGGCTTACATGAGCTATGCTACCGGCCCCATTGCAAAACAAACTCAGCCGGGGGTAGATAGCTACCTGCGTACCATGAAGTACTTTAAGCCGCTGGTGGTGAACAACCCTGCATCGCCCGAGCAAAAATTTACTGAGCAGGATTTGCTGTTCGCCGATGCCAATTTCTTCGATTTCTTTTCATTCAAGCTAAAATCCGGCAGCAAGGAAGATGTTTTAACCAGGCCGTACTCGGTAGTGCTTTCGCAAGCCATGGCCGACAAATACTTCGGCACCGAGAATCCAATCGGTAAAACCATCACCATAAAAACAGATAGTGCTTATACGTACCAGGTTACCGGCGTGGCCGAGAACAGCCCTTCCAACTCATCTATCAAATACAATTTCATCGTATCGGGTCAAAGCCTTATCGCTATGAAAGAAGGCAAAAAATACACCGGCGATCAGGGCGTAGGCCCGGGCTCTTTCGACGTTTACCTGATGCTGAAGAACGCGGCGGATACCGCCAAAGTAAAAGGCGGGCTGGAGCAATTGGCCAAAAACAACAAGAATTTCGAAGAAATAAAATTCAGCCTTTCGCCACTGGCAGATATGCACCTTAAGAGCAACTACGGCGATTCGTCTAACACTAAATACCTCAAGATATTCCCATTGGTTGCCGTATTGATTTTGTTGCTGGCACTGGTGAATTACATGAGCTTATCTACCGCCCGCGCCACGCTGCGCGCTAAAGAGGTTGCGGTGCGCAAGGTATCGGGCGCGAGCCGCAAAACCATCGCCATGCAATTTTATGTAGAGTCGGGTATATTTACGCTGCTCTCCTTTATTTTAGGCTATGTGCTTTGCTACGCCTTTAAGCCATGGTTTACCAATACGCTGCAATTACAGATAGATAATTCCTTTTTATACAGCCCATTGGTTATTGGGTTATTCTTTTCGCTGTTTGCTTTAACGGCTTTAATAGCAGGCAGTTACCCATCTTTGGTTCTATCGGCATTTAAACCTATTGCCACGCTTAAAGGTAAAATGAGTAAACAAACCGGCGGCGTTGCCGTGCGCAAGGTGTTCACTACGCTGCAATTTGCCATATCGGTTGGCTTGATTATCTGCGGCATCATCATCGATAGACAACTGTACTTCTTCCGCCATGCCGACACCGGGATGGATAGGGAAAACATTGTAATGATACCGGTGGGCAACAGCTTCGGCAATAATTATGCGGCTTTTAAGCAAGATGTAAACTCGCTTGCGGGCATAGCCAGCACCGCAACATCGCATTACGCCATGTTTAAAGGTTACGATATGAATTTCATCAATGGTAAAACCAAGGAGGAAAGTGTGGCGCTTGCGACTTTATCTGTTGATAACCATTACATTAACACCCTTAATTTAAAGTGGAAGATGCCACCCGTCTCAGAAGAAAGTACTATCGGCATAAATAAAGTAGTCATCAACGAAGAAGCGATAGATAAACTGCACCTGAAGGCGAACCCTGTGGGCACCTACATCCAATCGGGCGACCAAAAGTTTGAGATAGCCGGCGTATTGAAGAATTTCAATTTCAGTTCGATGCAATCCACCATAGAGCCATTGGGCTTGTTCATAGCGCCCGATACCACCGCAACCTGGGCAAAAATTGGCTGCAGCCTGTTCGCCAAAATAAAACCGAACACCAATTTACCAACATTGATGGAGAACATCCAAAGCATATACGAAAAGTACGGTAACGGTACCCCGTTCATCTACACCTTTATGGATGATGCTTTTAACGAGCAATACAAAGCGGAGGACAGGCTATCTTCCATCTTCAGCATATTCACCTGCATCACCATCGTTTTGGCCACTATGGGGCTGTTTGGCCTTACAGCTTTTACCATAGAGCAGCGCAACAAAGAAATTGGCATCCGCAAGATATTGGGAGCAAGCCTCAGTACCATAGCCTCGTTGCTATCTATCGATTTTATTAAGTTGGTAGTAATATCCGCAGTAATCGCCTCGCCGGTAGCGTGGTGGGCCATGCACAACTGGCTGCAGAATTTTGCCTATCGCATAGATATCCCATGGTGGGTATTTGCAGCGGCTGGTATTGCGGCAGTACTTACTGCAGCCGTCACCATCAGCTACCATGCGCTAAAAGCAGCCATAGCCAATCCGGTGAAGAGCTTACGTTCAGAATAGAATCAAGATAAAAGAGTCAAGAATCAAGACGAAACAACCATCGAAATCCGAGAAAATCGGAAAGAATCGTAAAATATTCGGTGTAATCAATTTAATCGGTGTAATCAAGAAATAAAATGATAAGAAATTACTTAAAAAGTGCCCTGCGTAACATTACCCGGCACAAGTTTATCTCGTTCATCAACATATTCGGCTTAACGGTGGGGCTTACCTGCTGCCTGCTTATCTTAACTTACATCATCAACGAGAATAGTTACGATAAATATAACGCCAATGCCGATGATACCTACCGCGTAACCCGCACCTTTTACTCGCAGCCGGGGGTAGAGAGCTTGCATTTAAGCGCCGTTGCGCCGCCCTTTGGCCCACTGCTGCAAAACGCTTTCCCCGATATTAAAAAAATGACGCGTGTTTTGTACACCGGCACGAGCGCCCTGCATTATAAAGAAAAGCTGTTTAACGAAAAAGGCACCGCCTTTGCCGATGAAAATTTCTTTAGTGTTTTTGATGTGTCGGTTACAAAGGGCAATCCTCGCACGGCTTTAACCAATCCATATAGTATTATGCTGACCGAAGAGTTGGCAAAGAAGTACTTTGACAAGGAAGACCCTATCAATAAAACCGTTAGGCTGGATGATAATACGCACGAATTTAAGGTTACCGGTATTTTTAAGCCTTTCCCTTCGAATGCGCACATGCACCCGGAAATGCTGTTGTCATTTAATACCTTAAAAGACAGCGTTGTTTATGGAGAGAAAAACCTGCAAACCAATTTTGGCAATAATGCGTTCGATACCTACCTGTTGTTCCCCAAAGGGTATAATACAGCCAGCATAGAAGCGCAATTGCCTGCGTTTTTAGATAAGTACGTTAACCTTGGGGGCACGGTTAAAACTCATTTGCAAACCAAGCTCGAGCTTCAAAAATTAACAGATATACACCTACGCTCTCATCTGGATGATGAGTTAGAACAAAACGGCGACATCAAACGCGTGTATATCTTCTCGGCAATTGCGCTTTTCATATTGCTGATAGCGTGTATCAATTACATGAATTTGGCTACGGCCCGCTCTGTTTTACGGGCTAAAGAAATCGGCATACGTAAGGTGATAGGGGCGCAGCGTAGAGAGATCATCTCCCAGTTTTTGAGCGAGTCGGTACTTATAACGTGGGTAGCGCTTATTTTGGCCATTGTCTTAACTGCCCTTGCGTTGCCGTGGATAAATAAGTTGTCGGGCCTGGGCTTATCTGTAAGCAGCCTGCTGCACTTCAAAATATTGCTGCCTGTATTGGCATTGCCATTTATTATCGGCCTTATCAGCGGTATATACCCGGCTTTGTTCATGTCGTCCTTCATCCCCGCCAAAGTATTAAAGGGCATGCTTAAAGTGGGTACGGGGAATGTATCGTTCAGGCAGGTTTTGGTAGTATTGCAGTTTTCTATCTCTATTATTCTGATTGTTGCCACTGCGGTGGTATTTCAGCAATTGCAGTATATCCAAAATAAAGCTCTCGGATTTAACAAAGATAATATCATCACAATGGGGTATTACAACGGTTTAACGCCGCAATACAACGCTTTTAAAGCTGACCTGCTGAAAACAGGCTTGGTTAAAGAAATAGGCCGTTCATCGCGCATACCTTCGGGCAGATTGCTGGATATGCAGGGGGCGTCGGTGATGGAAAATGGCACGGCGCAGCCGGTAAAATTCGACCTTAAAAACATTACGGTTGATTACGGTTTTATACCCACTTTTGACATGCAAATAGCCGCCGGGCGCAATTTTTCGGAGGCATTTAAAACCGATAGCGTTAATTGCATCATTAATGAACAGGCAGTTAAGGAACTTGGATGGAAAACACCGGAAAACGCAATCGGAAAAAATTTAACCTACGGTGGTGTCGAGGGCAGAGTAATTGGCGTGGTTAAAAATTTCCATTTCGAATCGCTGCATCAAAAAATCCTCCCCATGATATTTAAACTACCTAACCGCGATGGTCTTAACCGCACGTCGATTAAGATAAGCGGTACAAACCCGCAGGCAGCTATTTCCGTTGTGGAAGCCACGTGGCACAAATACCTGCCGGAAACACCATTTGATTATACCTTTTTGGATGAACGTTTCGGCAAACTTTATCAGAGCGAGCAACAGCAAAGCAGCCTGTTCACCATATTCTCGTTCATCGCAATTTTCATAGCATGCTTAGGCTTGTTCGGCTTATCGGCATTCACCATTACGCAGCGTGTTAAAGAAATTGGCGTCCGCAAGGTGTTAGGTGCAAGCGTGCCGCAAATTGTAGGCGAACTATCCCGCGATTTTTTAAAGCTGGTGGTTCTGGCCGCAATAATTGCCCTGCCCGTTGCCTGGTACGCCATGAACAAATGGCTGCTCGATTTTGAGTTCCGCATCAGCATCAGTTGGTGGGTATTGGCTATGGCAGGGGTGGTAGCGCTCATCGTAGCGTTTGTAACCATCAGTTTCCAGTCGGTAAAAGCCGCGCTGGCCAATCCGGTTAAAAGTTTACGTTCAGAATAAGAATTCACGGTATAAATTCTAAAGCCTAAAATCTAAAATAAAAAAATAAAATGGGTTGGGCCAAGTCTTGGATCAATCAGTGAAATCATTTTAATCGGTGGAATCGGTGCAAAAAAAGGTACAATCAATTAAATCAACGTAATCGGTGAAAGTATGATAAAGATTTATTTCAAAACAGCATGGCGCAACTTGCGCAGCCACAAGGCAACAAGTATCATCAATATAGGCGGCCTGGCGGTTGGCATGGCTGCTGCGGTGCTGATATTTATTTGGGTGCAGAATGAGTTTAACTTCGATACCAACCAGGCCGATGGCGCCAATATCTACCGCATAAAAAGCTACCTGGCCATAGATAAAACCAGCACCTGGATATGGGAGCATTCGCCATACGTATTAGGCGATGCCATGAAGAGCGAGCTGCCCGAGGTGGAGGATGTTGCCCGCATATCGCCGAATACTTATCGTGCGGTTTACCTGAACGTGAATGGTGAGTTCTTCCCCGAAAAAACGACTGCCTATGTAGATAACCATTGGTTCGACGTGTTTAAGTACGATTTCATCAGTGGCGGCCCGAAGGCCTTCGCTCAAAATCCATTCAGCATCATCCTGAGCGAGAGCAAGGCCAAAAAGTATTTCAACAAACAGGATGCGGTGGGCAAAACAATTCGCATAGATTCGGTCAATTACATGGTGCAGGGTGTAGTAAAGGATAACCCCGCAAATTCCAGCTTCGCATTCGATGTGCTGATACCCGTGGCCGCCAAGCAAAGCAACAAAAGCGAAAAAGATAATGACCTGGACTGGGGCAATTTCAATTACTTGACCTTTGTAAAATTGCACTCTGGCGCTAAGCTGCAGCCCCTTTCGCAAAAGATAAAGGAGATACTGCACAAAAATCGCAAGGAAGATAACCTGAAGATAGGGCTTACCCCGCTGGCTGCGCTCCATTTCGAAGATGACCTGCAAAATTCACAGTTAGCCCATGGCGATAGAAAAGTAGTGTACATATTCGTTGCCCTTGGGATATTGCTGCTGGTTATCGCCTGCATCAATTATGTAAACCTTACTACGGCCCGCGCAAGCTTGCGTGCCAAAGAAGTAAGCATAAAAAAAATAGTAGGGGCGGGGCGGGCGCAATTATTTATGCAGTTTATTACCGAATCGGGTCTGGTGAGCTTGCTATCGCTCATCCTCACCATCGTAATCATCTGGCTGGCATTGCCGGTTTTCAATCAGTTTACCGGGCGCAATTTCGTGTTGTCCTTCGGATCGGGCTATATCGGGCTGATACTGCTGGGCACCCTGCTCACGGCCATCGTACTGAACAGCATCTACCCGGCGCTGTTGCTTTCTTCTTTTAAACCCATGAGCATCTTCCGCGGCAGCAGCCTGCTGCACCTTAAGGATACTTCGCTGCGCAAGGGTTTGGTGGTGGTGCAGTTTACCTTTTCTATATTCCTCATCATAGGCGTTATCACCATTTACCGGCAGCTTAAGTTCATCAATTCGAAAAACCCGGGTTACAAACGCGAGCAAGTGCTTACCATATCGTTGCCTATTAGTACGTTTTACAAGTATAAAGCCGATGTACGTGAAGCATTGTGCGGAAGTGTTAAACAATCTTTACTGTCACAATCGGGCGTTAGCGCGGTATCGCTAATGGGTACGCATTCGATACAGGATAACCAAAACCTTTCATCGGGCGGTACCGATTGGGATGGCAGGGCTAAAGATTTTGACCCGTCTATCGCCTTTTTTAATATCGACCCGGACTACATCAAAATCGTAAAAATTAATTTGGTGGAGGGCCGGTGGTTTACCCCGGGCGACCTTGCAGACAAACGCAACGCTATTTTGAATGAAACAGCCGTAAAAGAATTTAATCTGCATAAGCCCTACATCGGGCAGCGCTTTGTATCCCGCGGCGATACGGGGCGGGTAATAGGGGTAGTAAAGGATTTCAACTACAAAAGCCTGCACGAAAAAATCGCTCCTGCAATATTCAAAAACCACCAGGATTATGTGAACACTTTTTTAATTGGCGTAGCGCCCGGCAAACAAGCCGAAGCCATCAAAAAGATACAAGCGGTTTGGGGCCAGTATTTTAACAACGAGCCACTGGAATATACTTTCCTGGATCAGGAGTTCGACAGGCTTTATAAAGACGATGCCAAATCATCGGGCCTGATGTCGGTTTTCGCCGTGGTCGCTATTCTGATATCGTCCTTGGGATTATTTGGCCTGGCCGCATTTACCGCCGAGCAGCGCGGCAAAGAAATAGGCATACGCAAAGTGCTGGGCGCAACCGTAGCTGGTTTGGTTGCGCTGTTGTCTAAAGATTTTATATTGCTGGTGATAGGCGCACTGGTAATTGCAGCCCCGCTCGCAGGCTGGCTGATGCGTAAATGGCTGGATGACTTTGCTTACCGTATAGATATGGCCTGGTGGATTTATGCCTCTGCAGGCATCATAGCCGTTGCCATAGCCTTTATCACCATCAGCTTCCAGGCCATAAAAGCGGCCATGGCCAACCCGGTGAGGAGTTTGAGGAGCGAATAGCTCGAGTTAGAGGCAAGACTATAAGAATCAAGATTCAGGATATAAGAATGAAAAGCCAAGGCAATTTATCATGACAATAAGCAGGTGTATGCACAGAAATCCGACTGTTTTAAACGGTTACTTATGCCTGGATGGGACGTTTGACGTGCTCCAATGCAGGGAAAACGGGCCTTTCCGGCGTAAAAAATAACCCTCATCCACCCGCTTTCTCCACCCGCTTTATCACCCTAAACACATTACTCTTTGCGCAATCTGCCTGGCTGGCTATCTGCCGCACGCTGTGGCCTTCGGCATGGAGGCGGAGGATCTGTTGTTCTAGGGCGTCGCGCTGTCGGGCGGTGGGGATGAGCAAGTGAGGGGCCTCACTGCCCTGGCCTTCAAACGCAAAGTGGAGCGAGCTGCCCTCTTTCACAACACGGCAAAACTTAACCATTCCCGCGCTAAATGCCGGCGCGCCGCTTCTTTGCTTTACCTGTTTAAGGTAGCGTAGCCCTGGTGTGGCCTGGCTTTCACCAATAGCAAAGGCGCTGTCGGCAAAGTTCATCAGCATTTTGCTGCCCTGCAGGTCGTTGCGGGTAATGGGGCGTGCGGGGTTGCGCTTGGGCGTATGCGCCAGCACCAATATGGATACGCCCCAGCGATTTTTTACGGTGTTGAGGCTGCGCATCAGCTGTACAGCGGCGGCGGTACTTTCGGTACTGCTGCGCAGGGCGGTAATATTATCAATAATAATGGTGCGCGACCTGGTGCTGACGATGATATTCTCGAAGGAGTTGATGAGGTAATCATGATAGCTGGCAAATTTGCGCTCGCGGCTAGCGGCGGGGTTGATGATAACCCGATAAAAATTTGGCGAGAAGGGGTAAAGCTCCCCATCGGGGCCGGTATACCGTTTGGCAAACTGCGCAGCGCTCAGCTCGAAATCGAAATACAGCACCGGTTCGGGCTGCTGCTGCACGGGCATATCGCCCACAGCCTCGCCGCGACTAATGGCATCGCCTATTTGTACCGCCAGGATGGATTTACCCACATTGGTATCGGCAAAGAGGATGCACAACTCGCCTTTAAACCACAAATCGCCAAAAAGCATATCGCCGGCGGCGGTTTCGCCGGGATGGAGGCAAAGCCAATCGTCGGCCTTTTTAATGATAAAGGCTTCGTCGCTGGTTATTGCATCGGCCTCCTGTTGTTCTAATAGCCGGCGTTGTTTGGCCGTAAGCTTATCTCCCCTTGCCATCGCGCGCAAAAGTTCGATTTGCGGCGGGCGTTCAAATAGCGGATTGTCCGTTGGCTTGTTGCTCATGAAAATTTATTTATAATGCAAGTTACCCAAATACAGGCTGGCAAATGGTGGCGCTGTTTTGTCAGTGGGAGGGATGGGTGTCACACGAAAAGTGTTTCAGCGCTTTTTTATCAATATAAGTAAATTTGCAATAAGTAGCTTATAATTAGACATTTACAGCGTTTACCTAAACAACGGGGATGTCCCAAAGTGTTTCACTTAATTCATGTAAATAATTGATAATCAATGCAAATTAAAAAACAAGTGTCCCACTTTATAAAGTGGGACACCTGCAATAAAAAAAGCCTCAAAACTTTCGTCTTAAGGCTTTTAACCGTGACCCGGGAGAGATTCGAACTCTCGACCCAATGATTAAGAGTCATTTGCTCTACCAGCTGAGCTACCGAGTCGTTGTAGTGGTTCCGGTGTTTTTTTACCGGGTTGCAAATATACAGCTTTATGTGAGCAAACAAATAGCTATTTGTCAATATGCTGCCAGAAAATTAATTGCCTTCGACGGCGGGTTCATACGGCATGGGTTTGCAATAACACACCGCTAAACCATAGGCGCAATAATTAGTATATTTGCGGCGATGAGTCTTTTTAACCAAACCGTCAACCTGCTTAAAAAAGAGATTATACTAGAATGGCGCTCCAAATATGCCTTCAATGGCGTGCTGTTGTATATCGTATCTACGGTGTTTATTTGCTATATATCGTTCAACCTTAACCCGGGTTTTAAAAACAGCAGTGGTTACCCCATCGTTTGGAATATCCTGTTTTGGATAATCATGCTGTTTGCATCGGTAAACGCCATTGCCAAAAGTTTTATGCAGGAGAGCAAGGCCCGGTTGTTATACTATTATACCATTGCTCATCCGCAGGCCATTATCCTTTCTAAAACTATTTATAACATTTTGCTGATGGGCCTGCTGAGTGTGCTGGCCCTCGCGGTTTACATGCTGTTTTTTACCAATACCGTTGCCGATTTACTGTTTTACTTCCTCGCCGTATTGATGGGGAGCATCAGTTTTTCCACCGTGTTTACCATGATATCGGCCATTGCCTCCAAAGCCGGCAACAACGGTACGCTGATGGCCATTTTGAGTTTCCCGGTTATCATACCCGTTATACTCATCCTCATCAAAATAAGCAAAGCCGCTATGGACGGGCTGGATAGGGGCCTCAGCCTGGGCAACATAGGCGTACTGGCGGCCATCAATGTAATCGTCATAGCCACCTCGCTGCTGCTGTTCCCGTATTTATGGCGGGATTAGGATTATAAAGGTTGGAACGTTGAAAGTTGAGAATTCCCTCGATTTCCTAAAGAAATTAAAAAGTCTTAATTAAAAATCCTGTTTAATCCTTAAATTCCGAAATCCTGTTTATCTTTGGCTTATTAAAATCTCTTTATAAAATATCCCATCTATTTGCAACGCCCTAAAAGGCGATGTATCCTTTATGCCCATCCGGCATAACACTAATTTCTTGTTTTCATTTTATAAAGAACAATATGCAACCACATAAAAAAGTTGCCGTTATTGGCGGCACCGGTAAGGCCGGTAAATACCTTGTTAAACAATTACTTGCTCAGAACATATTCATCAAACTCCTCCAACATACATCTGAATCGGCGCATGCAGATAGTCCGTTTGTCGAAATTTTGGAAGGCGACGCGCGGGACTACAACGTTTTGCTCAACCTGTTTACAGGCTGCACTGCCGTAATCAGCACCGTTGGCCAGCCCGCCGGCGAGCCGTCGGTATTTAGCGATGTAAGCGCCAAAATCTTAAAAGCAATGGATGTCCTCGATATTAAGCGGTACATCTGTGCCACAGGACTTAATGTGGATACGCCCTTTGATGCCAAAGGCCCCAAAACCAAGTTCGGTACCGAATGGATGTACCAAAATTATCCCAAAACAACCGCCGATAAGCAGGTAGAGTACGAAGTGCTGACCACCAGCAAACTCGACTGGACGCTGGTGCGCCTGCCCATGATACAGCAAACCGATGATCTGCCGAATGTTATTACCAGCCTGCAAGATTGCCCCGGCGATCACATCAGTGCGTCGAGCCTGGGCGCGTGGATGGTAAAGCAATTAAGCAGCGATGAGTTTGTGCGGCAGGCACCGTTTATTGCGAACGGGTAAGGCTTTGAAAGTTGAAAGGTTGGAATGTTGTAAGGTTATGACCAGCGAGGGGTTGGAGTTCCACGAACATTACAACCTTTCAACTTTCAAACTTTACAACAAATCCGCTACCACACTAGTTTATACCCCACTCCGCGGATGTTGATGATCTGGATATTAGGATCAGCGGCTAAATGACGGCGCAGTTTGGTTATAAAAACATCCAGACTGCGGGCGTTGAAAAAGCTATCATCCCCCCAAACGGTGTCTAACAAGGTTTTACGGGGTAGTACTTCGTGTTGGTTTTTGCACAGTAATTTTAAAATATCACTTTCGCGGGCGGTGAGCTGCCAGGTATTGATGCCTTGCTGCAGGGTGTTCTTGGTGGGGTTAAACTGCAGGTTGCTTATTTGATACAGCTCTTTAACCTGTTTATCGGCCGGTTGGCGTACCAGCAGGCGGTTTACGCTCAACAGCACCTGCATCCGCACGATGAGCTCTTCTACGCTAAATGGCTTTTTCAAATAATCGTTCGCGCCGCTTTCAAAACCGGCTACCACATCTTTGGGCTGCGATTTGGCCGTGAGGAAGATGATCGGCGTTGTTTTATCCGCCTCGCGTATTTTGCGGGCCAGCTCAAAGCCATCCATTTTGGGCATCATTACATCCAGCGCTAAAATATCGGGCTTATGCTCCCTGTATTTCAACAGTGCCGCTTCGCCGTTAGCGCATAACACCACTTCAAAGCCGGCTTCTTCCAAACTTTCGCGCACAATATGCGCCAGCGCCAATTCATCTTCGGCCAGTAGTACTTTTATTTTATCCATTTTTGATAGGGATGGTTACGGTGAACTCGCTTCCTTTGTTCACCTTGCTGTTAACCGATATCTTGCCTCCATGGGCCTCTACCATGTATTTAACATAATTGAGCCCCAGTCCGGTACCTTTTACATTGTGTACATTTCCCGCCGGTACGCGATGGAATTTATCAAAAATGTGTTTAATATGCTTTGCCGGTATGCCCATGCCATTGTCTTTTATCGAAAAAACGGCGTATTTATGCTGTTTTGTTAGGTCTATTTTAATATCCACCGGCTCGGTAGCATATTTAATAGCGTTATCTACCAGGTTGAGCATCACGTTGCGTAAATGCATTTTATCCGCCTCTATCTCGGTTATCCCATCGCGATTGACGTAAGTGATATTTACCTCCTTGGCTGTTTTTTGCTTTTCGGCTTGTATCAGCTCATTCATCAGTTCGTCAATCGCTATCCGCTCCTTCACCAAAACCACCTTTTTGCGCTCAAATGCGGCTACATTCAGCACTTTGGTTACCAGCCCATCCAATCGGCTCAACTCGTTACGGGATGTTTGCAGGTAGCGTTGCGTTTTCTCCGGGTCGTTCAAGCCATTGAACTTCTGTAAGCCTTCTATAGCTACAGTAATCGTAGCTATAGGGGTTTTCAGCTCGTGCGTCATGTTATTGATGAAATCATCTTTTAACTCGGTCAGCTTTTTTTGTTGAATGATGGTGCGGATGATGTAGAAAAGGCAAAATTTGGTAAATACAATCAGAAAACCAGATAACCCGAGGATCACGATCATTTCGCTGAGGATACCAAACTGGGCTTTTTCAAACACAGCTCTTACATATAAGGCATTTTTATCCATATGCTGCAGGAATAAAAAGCCGTGGTATTTGTAAGTAAACTGTTCTGTTTCGCTGTATTGCAGCTGTTTTATTTTGTGCGGGTCCAAATTATCTGCGGGTATCGGTTTGTCTGATATCTTTAAACTAAATTTATCGCTGGGGTGCATTTTAGGGTGCATTTGCCGCATTGTTTCCCTAAAGTATTTAGAAAGTTTTATGCTATCGGCCTTCCGGTAATTTGGCGGCATCTCATAGGTGCCTTTGTCCGGCAATGATCTAATTGAATCTAAGCGTTTATTCAGTGTATTAATACTTCTGCCGGGATGCGCTTTATGGTAGGCTATTTCGTCAAGAAAATTGCCCATAGTATCCTCCATCGCAAAAAGCGTCATCAATTTCTCCATCAACATTGGCTGGTAAAAAGATATCTCCGTAAGTATCTCCGGAATGCTTGCCCCTGCATTGAGTCTCTTTTTATAAAAGTTATAATCAGGTATAGTGGTATTGTAGGGCTTATCGCCAAAATTACTATACTTATTGGCGACGGAAATCAACATCACCAGGTGGGCCGTATCTGCATCCCGCAGTGTGTCGAATTTTATTTTGATGTCAGGTGCAGATAAACGCTTTACCATCACCACCCTAATGGAGTCGAAGTAATCTTTTTTACAGCTATCCAGCGCGCGCTGCATGGCGATGTTGATGTCGCCGTCGAACTTTTCTTTATTGAGTTTATAGGCGGTGAAACTCCAGTAAACCTGCAGCACAATAATGCCGGTTAGTAAAACAGTAGTTAAAAATAATACGATATAAAGTTTCTTTTTCATGATTTTGGTTGCTTAAGGTAAAAGTAATTCGCCCGAGAGCAACCGGCCCAATCTGTTAACATTCGTTAACCTTAAATAAGGATGGGTAAGTTTAAACCCTATTCCTTCACCAACCTTTCGCCCCGGATGATATCGTAACCGAAAAGCCCTTTATCAACTGTAATCACCGCGTACGATGCTTGCTTCAACGCATCTTCGCTTTTGGCATTTATAGAGAATTGCTTGTTGCGGAATTTGACCACGGCATGCGGGCCCGATTTAAGGTATCGGGAATATTTGGCGTTAATGGCAAGTTTATACTCTACCTGCTTCCCATCGGAAAATGCATCGTTCAGCAGAAATAACACGGAACTGAACATAAAGGCTGCAACAAAAGCCGCCCCAAGGAAACCCAGCGGACGTTTGATCCGCTTCGCCAGCAGCGCCGCAGCTAATACGCCGAAGATGCATCCTGCGGTAACGGGTTTCTGCCATTCCACGAAGGTGCGGTCATATTCTATCAGGGGATAAAAGAAGGTGTAGTAGCCCGCTACCAATATCACAGGCACCTTTACCAGGCACGACCAGCAGCCAAGCTTGCTGTGCAGCGTAAACATAAACTCTTTCTTATTGGGTTCCGGATTGTTTAAACTGCCGCTCACCGGCGTGATATCTTCCATCCGATTAAGTTATCGATATTTTTGGGGAAATGTTTTAAAGTTGAAATGTTTTAAAGTTTGAAGGTTGTAGTATTGGAATATTTGTCGGCAAAAAAGGCTTGGAGTTTCTGTAACATTCCAACCTTTCAACTTTAAAACCTTCCAATAATTTACCGTTCTCAATAGGTTAATTCTTCATCCTTGATGATATAATACCCTAATGCGCCTTTTTGCGCCTTCAGCATTACATAATGCGCACCATCGAATAATTCTTTTTCGGTGCCTGTTACGTTTAGTGTTTTGCTGATACCTTCATATTGGATAAATACCCTGGGGGAACCGCGGCGCAATCGGTATCTTTCTGTTATCGGCACTTTAATATTTACTATTTTGCTATCGGCAAAAACGGTATTTATAAAAAACAACAGCGAGCAAAACAGGAAACCCGCCGCAATGACGATCGGTATAGAAAACAGCCAGAAGGTGATGCTCTTTTTTAAGACGATCGGTATAGAAAATAGCCCAAAAGTGCTGTTCTTTTTTAAAACGAAGGCAGCCACCCCAAGCCCGAATACTGCGCCGCATATTAAGGGGATGGATAAAGGCACAAGCGTTGATTGGAACCGCCATATAGGATACCCAAAAACGATAAATAAACCGCCCATCGTCTGAAGGCCCCTCAGAAATTCCTTTTCCCAGCCGAGCTTACTTTTGGTCAGGCTTTTTGCCACCCTTAGTTTGGCGCGCCGCTTAAAATCGCTGTTCCGTTTCATATGCTGAATGTACCATTATTATTAAATCTTGCGGTACAAAAAAAAGAGCGTCGTTGCGGGCGCTCTTCCTTTCATACCGAATTGATTTGCTTTTCTTCGCGTTGTTTTTCTGTAAGCCTATCTTAGTTTACGGCCAGTTTACTATCTCTTATAATTAAATATCCCAGCCGCCCTTCGCTTAACTTCAAAATCACATAAGATGCTTTTGATATTTCCAGCTTATCACTAAAGTTGAAACCCAGTTCATGACCTTCATACAATACCGATACCGAGCCCCCATTTTTAATTACGCGGGGGTACTTTTTTGTTATCCTGAGTTTAATTTCTTTTACTATACTCTTATCCGCGAGTACATTATTGATCATCAGTGGCACACCGAAAATTAACGAGCCGTACCCAAAGAACGCAAACAAATAGTATTCCCGTTTTTTTGTAAGCAAAATGCCGGCGAGTCCTCCTAACGAAGCAAATAGAAGTGGTAATTTCATATCGAATAAAACATCCTCCGCAAAAAAAACGCTATACCAGAAACATACACCGCAAAAGCACCAAAATATAACTAATACTACCTTGGCAAATGTTACTTTAGGTTTACGGAGATTGCTATCAATTATTTTTTGCAACTCTCCGGCTGTTTTATTCCGCAAACGTCTCATCGGTCTAAATATACTGTTTAAACAAATTGGTATAGCACAAAAAAAGAGCGCCGTTGCGGGCGCTCTTCCTATCATATCGAGTTTGAAAACTATTCCTGATCTCCGGTTTCTAATCTTTATTTACGGCCACACGCCAAGGTTTTGGTACGATACCGCTATTTTGTTGATAGCGCCTACCATAGCTGCGTTGCGCAGGGTGCCTACTTTAGGGTTGTTCTTATATATCTCGCGTATCTCGTGGTAAGAGCGAATCATGGTGTCCTCCAGGCCCGAGTTTACCAGTTCAAGTTCGGATGCGCCTTTGATGATGGTAGAGCGTTGCAAAGGCGATAAGGCCGTGCCGGTGATGCCTTCTACCATGTTCACCAGGTTAAGGTTAGCGGTTTCTTCGAACCTGCGGTTCATGCGGCCGAAAGCTACGTGGCTTAGGTTCTTCAACCACTCGAAGTACGATACCGTAACACCGCCCGCGTTGGCATACATATCGGGGATAATCATGCCACCGTTTGCATAAAACGCAGCCTCTGCCTCTGGCGAAGTCGGTCCGTTGGCACCTTCGGCAATAATTTTTGCTTTGATGTTGGCTACGTTCTGGGTAGTTATCTGGTTCTCTAAAGCGGCAGGCACCAATATATCGCAAGGCTGCTCCATACCTTCCATGGTGTTCTTGAATTCTTTTTTGGCACCGGCATAACCTAATATAGAGCCGGTTGATTTGCGGTGCTGGAAAACAGCCTCCACATCCAAACCATCTTCGTTGTAGATAGCACCTTCGAACTCGCAAAGACCTACGATCAAGGCACCAAATTCCGACAGGAACTTGGCCGAATAGTAACCTACGTTACCAAGGCCCTGTACGATTATCTTTTTGCCCGACAGGCCGGTGGTCAGGCCAATCTTCTGCATATCCTCAGCAACACCAACGCACTCGCGTATGGCAATGGCAACACCACGACCGGTAGCTTCGCGCCTGCCGGCAATACCGTGCAGGGCTATAGGCTTACCTGTTACTGCGCCCATAGCATCCAGCTGACCGGGGTTCATGGTGGCGTAGGTATCGGCAATCCAGCTCATTTCGCGTTCGCCACTACCATAATCAGGTGCAGGTACATCAATGCTTGGGCCTATGAAGTTCTTTTTAATCAACTCTACGGTGTAGCGGCGGGTAATGTTTTCCAGCTCGCTTACAGTGTAACTCTTGGGGTTTATTTTGATGCCGCCTTTAGCACCGCCGAACGGTACATTTACGATGGCGCATTTGTAGGTCATGAGGGCAGCAAGCGCCATCACTTCATCCTCATTCACCATTTCGCTGTAGCGGATACCGCCTTTGGTTGGGCTTTGGTGGTGCGAGTGTTCTACACGCCAGGCATCTATCACCTCGAAGCCATTGCCGCGGCGGATAGGGAAACGGAAACGGTAAACGCTGTTGCACGATTTTATCTGGTCGAGCAAACCGGCATCGTGCTGGGTAAACTGTGCTGCAAAATCAAAATTCTTGCATACGTCACCAAAGAAGTGCGTATCCTGATTTGCAGTCGGATTATTAATATTCATAATTTAGAATTGGTAAAAAATTAATCTCTCAAAAAACTGTGCAAAGTTGGTTCTTTTTTTGCGAATAATGCAAATTAATGAGTGATGCTATTCTGTTTAAAATGTAAAGAAATTCAACATCAAAGTTTAAACAGCCAAAGGGGGTATTGGTTTAATTTTCCTTCTCTAATTTTTTCAGCCGGCGGTCCATACTGAAGAGGAAAATGGCCAGTCCGGCGAAAATAATGCAGATGGTTAGGATGACCACATAAATTTTACCCGAACTGCGCAGGGCATCGGCCATTTCAACGTCTTGTCCGGGCTGTGCCATGGCAACAGAAATACTGCATAACAAAAGCATTAATAATGTAAGTTTCTTCATATTAATCAATAGCATTCTTTTTATATTCTATTAAGCGCATGCGGTAACGCAGGGTGGCAATCCAAAGGGCAATAAAGCTCCAGCCCAGCATGGCGGGGTAAAAGGCCAGCTTCATGCCGTTATCCAGATCGTACTTGCCGAATGCGGGATTGCCGCCGCTGCCGGGGTGCAGGGATGCCGTCATACGGGGCAGCACGAATATCAGCACAATCATCACCGGGAAAGCGAAGATGTTGTATATAGCGGATATTTTTGCGCGTTTCTGCTCCTCATCCATCGAGTTGCGTAGCACCAGGTAAGCACAATATAATAAAAAAGCAATGGCCGCGCTGTTTTGTTTAGAGTCGCCGCTCCAGAACTCGCCCCAGGTATATTTGGCCCAAAGCATGCCGGTAAGCAGGCCCATGGTGTAAAAAACAAGGCCGGTGTTTACGCACTCCACCGCTGCAATATCGTATTCTTCTTTACCCGTGCGCAGATACTTGATGCTGTAATATACCGATACCACGAACACCGTAAGCATCCCAATCCACATAGGCACGTGGAAGTACAGGTTGCGGATAGTCTCATGGATAATGGGCAAACGGGGCACTTTGAACAGCAACCCGGTAACAAACGTAGATAATACCAGCAGTACTGCTATCACCTTCCACCAAGTTTGATAAATGAATTTCATATTGTGCGGCAAAGGTAATTATTTGTTTGATGATGAATAGTGACCGAACTCATAATTGCTATTGTTGCAGTACTGTGGCATATCGGTTATAATGTTGCATTATTTAGTTTGTAGCCATTAAGAAAATGATAGCGCAAAGCAAATTAGGGCATTTAGCTCAGGAAAATCTCTTGTAAGATTTGCAGATTATTTTTGGCTAAAGCCCGCGTGTTTCTTAATCAATTTCCGTCCACTAAAGTGGGACGGCAATGAATTAGGGCTGCATTCTATTTAGATATTCCTGTTCATTGCCGTTTGGCTTCAGCCAACGGTTAGTAAAACGGCCTTTAGGAGGCTTTAGCCAAAATTTGACAGTTGCAGATTTTAAAATTGATTTCCCTCCTTTTACCTCAAAATACTCTCGGTAACCTTGGCAATATCTACCGTTATTTTACTGATGAAACCTAGTTGTTCTTTCATCAGCACATCTTCCACCGAAAGCGGGGCAGGGGGGACTTCTGCAGTTTTGCTAGCTTCTGCAGGTTTGGGTATAGGCGGCGGTATAGCTTCGCCGCTGATTTTTTTGTTAGTTTCTTTTAGTACCGCTATGCTGCGCTTCACCAGTTTAAGGCTATCGGCATGCGGTTGCTGCGGACCGGCTTTAATGAGCGATGAAGCGATATTAGCCGTGTACGATGCCAGGATATGGTTCAGCACCACAAATTTATGTATATCCTTGATGTTGCGCTGCTTGCTTTTTGGCTCGGAGGTCATCCGTTCGAACGTGGCCGATAAGTTGGCCGAGTTTACGAAAACATCCTTACGGGCCAGTTTATAATCGGTAACCAGCACGGGTTTGCCCGACAGGCTCTCGAGCACTTTTTTGAGATAATTAATGTTTGCCGTGATGACGTTCTTCAAGTCGGTTTGTATCGTCTCGAATTCCCAGGTTGGGAATATAACGTAGCTGGCTATAAAAGCGATGGCGCCGCCTATAAGCGTATCGATAATGCGCTCGGCTGCCACGTTTGATAAGCCCAGGAATTTGAAGAGGATGAGTACATAGGGTGTCATAAAAATAACGCTCACCACGTAATTTAGCCGCAAAAAACTGTAGGTGCCTATCATCAATACCACCAGGATTATAAATTGCGTGGTGTTATTAGGGATGAAGTTGAGTATCACGATGCCGATGGCGCCGCCGGCAATAGTGCCGATGAGCCTTTGGTAGTTGCGCTGTTTGGATAGGCTGAAGCCTGGCTTCAAAATAACGATAATGGTAAGCAGCACCCAATAGCTATGCCCGCCAAACGACACGTTTTTGGCCGTAATATAGCCCACCAAACAAACCAGCGATACCCTCAAAGCATACTTAAACGTAGCGGAATCGAGGCTGATGTTATCCCAAAAAATGTGCGGGGCAAAATCCTGGTGGGTTACAAATTTGGAGTACTCCACCTCGCGGGTATCGTTGAGCAACATATCCGATGCCTTGGAGTGGTAATATTTGTAGATGTTGCTGATGCTCTTGCTTACATCGCGCAGGTTGATGAGTATCTTCTTCAGCACCAGGTTGCTGGTTTCCTTATCGTCGGCACCCACCTCGTCAATCTTCTGTTTCAGCAGTTCCAGTTTATGGTTAAGGTGGTTTAGCTTTTCCGGGCGGGTATTGGCCAGTACGGCATAGCCGATGTTATCCAGATCGTCGGCTACGCTGTTCAGGAAATCGGCAATCTCGGCCAATACGCCCGTATGTCCGAATTTCTCACGAATCTGGCGGTAATCGTAATGCGTAGCCATTATCTGCTCGAACATGTCCACCAGGTCGATGAACGTAAGCACCAGTATCCTGCTGGCACCGGTAGATTCTTTTACCATCAGGCGGCTTTTGAACAGCATCTCGCGCACGGCATCCTGGTGGTTGCTTACCGATATCTGCTGTAGCACCAATCGCCGGTAATTATCGTCGATATCCGTTTCCACGCGATAAAAATCGGCCTTCAGGCGCAGGAAACGGGCCACGTCGGCCACGTTCTCGCCAAGGGTTTGTTGCGCCGCCCGGTAGGGCCGTATGCCGAAAAACACCAGGCTGAACAGCATGTACCACACGCCGCCCGCCAAAATAGTGGCGCAGAACATGGGGAGTTCCGGCGGCGGCACTTCCTTATCCATCATGAATATCATCACCAGCAGGGCAGAGGTACCTACCGATGCCGCGCGGTTACCGTAAACCACCAGCATGCTGAAAAGGAACGAAAAGGCGGTAATTTCCAGCCCGAGGGTGTAGGGATTGAGACGGGCGTAACCGGTAATCAACGATATCGCTAACAACAATCCGTTGCCTACGCCCATGGCGTTGCGTTTATGCTGCACCGGGCCCGGGCTATCGATGGCGCAGATACACAGGGCACCCAGGCTCATAGTGAGGCCCAGATCGAAATGGTTGAACTGCATGGCCACCAGCGTGGGTAGCAATATGCCCGCAGAAATACGCAACCCATCAGAAAAATACTGGCTGTAAAAAAAGCTCTTTATCTCTCGTTCATGGTTTTTCATCAAGGTATTCAGCGGGATAATCATGCGCCCCGCAAATTTAAACAAATATTACGGGCCGCAATCGCAATAACCATAATTGCATAAAAAGGCTTTATTTTTTATTAATTATTCAGATTTTAGCATAAATTAATTTTAGATACTTAAATTCACGCCAAAATACCCGCAACGGGTATGATAATAAATTTGCCAAACCTGTATTAGTATGCCATCAACGCAAAGGCTCAGCCAAAGAGAAACAACATTTAACCACGAAGTTGTAAAACGTTTCGAGCTGTATAACAGCTTGTTTCAAACGCTGCCCTTTTACCAGGTTAAGGACACCGGCATTTTGCTGCCTTTCTTCAGTTCGCATTGCGATAAGGGGGCGGTAGAGCAATTATCGCCCACCGAGGTCATCGAATCTTTCTTCAAAAAATATGTACCGGATATCGATCACCGCGAGCAACTGAACCGTTTGTTCCGGTTTATACAATATATAGAGCGGCAGGTGGTTTTATTCGATGCTATCGAAGATTCCTCGTTCGGCAAGGTTGGTCGCTCTGATGATACCGGCACCCTGCAAAGCATGGTGTACCAGGCCTCGCTCAGCGATGAAGCGCGCGACAGCTTCAGTAAACAGCTTAAGGATTTCTCACTGCGTTTGGTGCTTACCGCGCATCCTACCCAGTTTTACCCCGGCACGGTGCTCGGCATCATGACCGACTTGATAGAGGCCCTTAAGACCAACGATATCCCCAGCATTGATGCATTATTGCAACAATTGGGCAAAACGCCGTTCTTTAATAAAACTTCACCAACGCCGGTGGATGAGGCGGTTAGTCTGGTTTGGTTTTTAGAGAACGTGTTTTATAATGCTCTCTCGGCCATCCAATCAAAAATGCACGAGGAGTTTGATTTGGATAGCGCGCACCAGGTGCTGGAATTAGGCTTCTGGCCCGGCGGCGACCGCGACGGCAACCCCAATGTTACTACTGAAACGACCCGCCAGGTGGCCATATTGCTGCGCAAGCATATCTTCCGCTCGTATTACCGCGATTTCAGGGTGCTGAAACGCCGCATTACCTTCCGCGGTTTTGGCGATAACCTGGTGAAGCTGGAAAAACTACTGTACGATAACGCTTTCAGCACGCCCGAGAACCCTAAGGATTTGCAGCCCGAAATGCTGGATATCCTAAAATCTATGCGCGAAACGCTGGTAACCAGCCACGATAACCTTTTCGTAGACATTGTGGAGGATTTGATACAGAAGGTACAGCTGTTCGGCTCGTACTTCGCTACTTTGGATATACGGCAGGACAGCCGCGTGCTGCGCAGCGTATTCGATTACGGTACCAAGAAGATATATACCGGCGTGCCAAAAGGTTACGCAGAAATGGACGAAGCCGCCAAACTAAAAACCCTGCCCTTTACCGAGGCCGATTTTGTTTGCCCAACCGATGCCGACGATATGACGCGCGATACGCTGGATACCATCCGCCTGATGCGCCAGATACAAGAGAGCAACGGCGTAAAAGGCTGCCAGCGTTTCATCATCAGCAATTGCCAGCAGGCATCTGATATTTTGCAGTTGATAGACCTTTTCTTGTGGAGTGGCTGGAAGAAAGAAAAGCTTACCGTTGATTTTGCGCCACTGTTTGAAACCGTGAACGACTTAATACACGCCGGCGATGTGATGGAAACGCTGTACACGCATCCTTTCTACAAAAAACACCTGCAAAGCCGTGGCAACAGGCAAAGCATAATGCTTGGTTTTAGCGATAGCACCAAAGATGGCGGTTACCTGATGGCCAACTGGAGCATTTATAAGGCCAAGGTGGAACTTACCGCCATTGCCCGCAAACACAATATCGACCTGGCCTTTTTTGATGGCAGGGGTGGCCCACCGGCACGTGGCGGCGGCAAAACGCACCGCTTTTACGCATCTATGGGTACCGAAATTGCCAACGACCATATCGAACTCACTATACAGGGCCAAACCGTAAGCTCACAGTATGGCTCGGTAGAAACAGCAAGGTTCAATACCGAACAGTTGATCAACGCCGGCGTAACATCGGCATTGCAGCCAAACCCTAACGATACTTTGGATAAAAGCGATAAAGCCCTGATAGCCCAAATGGCCGAAGCCAGCCACGGGCGTTTCCTGGCCCTGCGCGAGCAGCCTTTGTTTGTAGAATACCTGGAGAAATTCAGTCCCTTGAAATTGCTGTCACAGATAAACATCAGCAGCCGCCCAACCAAGCGTAATGCATCGGCCAAGCTAAAACTGGAAGATTTGCGTGCCATCAGTTTCGTAACCTCATGGAGCCAGCTAAAGCAAAGCATCCCCGGTTTTTACGGCGTGGGCACTGCGCTTAAAACGATGAAAGATGCTGGTAGCTGGGAGGATGTGAAGGCCCTTTACCAAAAATCGGGCTTCTTTAAAACCATGCTGGATAACTGCATGATGTCGATGTCGAAATCCGATTTCCGCGTAACAGCTTATCTCGAAAAAGACAAGAAATTCGGCAAATTCTGGAAAGGATTGAAGGATGAATTCGAACTGACCAAGGCCCTGTTATTAGAGCTTACCGGAATGAGCGTATTGATGGAAGAATCGCCGGTAGAACGTCGCTCTATCGCCATCCGCGAAAAAATCGTACTGCCGCTGGTTATCGTACAGCACTACGCCCTGCAATGTTTAAATAACACGCAGGACGAAGAACTCATCGGCATATACAACAAACTGGTAATACGTACCGTGTACGGTATTGTGAATGCGGGGAGGAATTTGGCGTAAGCAGTTTTCGCGCAAAGGCGCTAAGCCGCAAATTGTTTTTTTTCAATGCTAACTTAAGGTCTAAAGTAGACGCATCGCGTTGAACGATTTTGTAGCAGCGGATTGAAATCCGTTGCTACAAAGCAAAACCTCAATAAAGAACTGTAGGTTCGGCCTAAATAAAATGTAAATATAGGTCGTACCTGCGGTCGACGTCATCAAGTAAGCCCAATAGAGATTGCGCCATAGGTGCAAAATGTCGGTAGAAAACAAATAGCAAATATCATAGCGTGCCGTTAGGTACGCAACATCGCGAGTTTCGTACCTGGCGGCACGATTTTGTTTGGGCCATTGATATGCCACCGACATTAAACCCCGATGGGGTTCCTTCCGTCGTTGTCGAGGTTGTCACCAACAACCCACAAATCCTCCCCATTTTCTTAAAAGGTAAAATAATCAGCCCATCGTAAAATAAAACCCTGCTTTATTAAACAGTAATAGCTTAAGTTTGTTAAACCAATTATAAACTTAAGATACCCCCCTCCATGAAACAACTGGCTGGCATAGCTTTTATAGCAATCGTATTTTTTTCGTTGCAGGCCTGCAACGAAAACCGCAGAGCCAAAAATTACAACGATACCGTTTTAGATGGCGATGCGCAGAATTTTATTAATGAGGGCGTTGAGGGTTTAAGCACAGGCATTCAGCTTTCGCAACAGGCTATAAAAACCTCGCATAACCGGTCTATAATAGATTTTGCCAAAGATGCGGTAACAGCACACGAAACTGCTCTTAGCGATTTGAAAAAGCTGGCCGCCAGCCATTCCGCCAAAACGCCTGATACTTTATCCAAAATACATTCACTAATGATTGCCGAGCTCGCCAAAAAGTCGGGTGCCGGGTTTGATAAGCAATATATACAGGCCATGGTTGAAGATAACGAACATGCTATTGCGCTGTTTAAAACCGTAACAGGCAACCCAAATAAAAACGTAATCGCCCTTGCGGATAAAACCCTCCCTAAGCTAAGGGAGCAGCTTAAGCGCGCCAATGATATCTGTACCGATTTGTTGTAAGCTGCTTTTACACCTCGAACGCAGGTTTTGCCATGCTCCAAAACTCATCCAACGCGATGATACGGGGTTTGAAGAAAGAGATAAGCCGGGGCCAATCTTCTTTTTGGAAAATGCTTACCGGTCGCAATTCGGCGTAAATGCGGCTGATAGTTTTACCATAGTCGTCCGCAACGTGTAGTTGCCATTCCCAATCCTCACCTAAAGTATCGCGCAACATAGTCTTGTAACTTTCGAATTGCTCGAAGAAGAGTTGTTGCAGTTCTATATCGGGATGGCTCAACTCTATGGCTATGGTGGCGTGCTTATTATCCGCCTGCATCTTAAAAAAAATGTGCTTAACGCCTGTTTTGTAGTTTATCCAGTTGATGCGCAGGCCATCGGCAGAAAGTACCGGCCCCATGTATTGGCCGAAGGCGGTCCAGAATGCTTGCTTTAATTGAGATGCCTGGTCTTTTGAGTACATGTAAATGAATAATCGGCAAAGATAGCTTAATATTTACCCGCTGAAAAATCGTCGGGTTTATTTACTTTAGCAAAACCAATCATCCGCATCTGCATGAAATATCTTTTATTGCTCCTCCTGCTACCCGCAATTGCCTTCAGCCAATCCGCCCCAAAACCATATGGCCCCTTGCCAACCAAAGGGCAATTGCAATGGCAGGAAACCGGGATGTATTGCATCATCCATTTCGGGCCAACCACCTATAAGGACAAAGAATGGGGCTATGGCGACGAAGGCGCGGGGATAGTAAACCCAACGCAGTTTAGCGCTATGCAGATTGTAGGCGCGGCTAAGGCCGGTGGCTTTAAAGGCATCGTAGTGGTAGCCAAGCACCACGATGGTTTTTGCTTATGGCCCACTAAAACCACTGATTATAATATCTCCAACAGTCCCTACAAAAACGGTAAGGGCGATATACTGGCCGAGTACCGCGCCGCCTGCGATAAGCTGGGCATGAAGATGGGCGTGTACTGCTCGCCCTGGGACCGCAACAACGCGCTGTACGGCAAGCCCGAATACGTTACCAACGTTTACCGCGAGCAGCTTAAAGAGTTATACAGGCGCTACGGACCGCTGTTTATGAGCTGGCATGATGGCGCCAACGGCGGCGATGGCTATTATGGCGGCGCGAAAGAAGTGCGCACTATCGACCGCTCTACCTATTACGGTTGGGACGAAACCTGGGGCATCACCCGCATGCTGCAACCCAACGCCGCCATTTTTGGCGATGTTGGCCCCGATGTTCGCTGGGTAGGTAACGAGAATGGCCAGGCCGGCGTTACCAGTTGGGCCACCTATACGCCGCATGCGCCTGATGAGGGCAAACGCCCCGGCAACGGCTACGTAAAAGATTATGAGGGTACCGAGGGCCACCGCGACGGCAAATACTGGATGCCTGCCGAATGCGACGTATCGCTGCGGCCGGGATGGTTTTACCATGCAAGGCAGGATGACTCGGTGAAGGACGAACACAAGTTAATGGACCTGTACTTTCAAAGCGTAGGCCGCGGCGCCAGTCTGGATTTGGGCCTCTCGCCCGATAAGCGCGGCTTGCTGAACAACCATGATGTGGCGGCCTTGCAGTCGTTTGGCCAATTGCTGGAGAGTACTTTCGCCGTAAACCTGGCAAAAGGGGCAACGCTTACGGCGAGCAATACCCGGGCCGGTAGCAAAAAACTGTTTGGTGCACCCAATTTACTCGATAGCGACCGTTACAGCTATTGGGCTACAGACGATAACGTAACCAACCCGCAATTGGTAATTGATATGCATAAACCAACGGTATTCAGCGTTATACGATTACGGGAGAATATCAAACTGGGCCAGCGCATTGAAGAAGTAGCTGTTGATGCCTGGCTGGCCGGTAAATGGGAGCAAATAGCAACGGCTACCAGCATTGGCGGCAACAGGCTTATACGCCTGGACAAAGGCATTAAAACGCAAAAAGTGAGGTTGCGGGTAACCAAATCGCCGGTTTGCATCGCCCTGAGCGATTTTGGATTGTATTTCGAGCGTCGTTTTGCAACGCCATTGGTATTTCCTGATAGTAATTAAAGCATATGAAATTGATGAAAAACGCCTTGTTGGTAGTTAGTGTCCTATTAGTTTTATCGGTTGACCACGTGTTCTCGCAGGAAAATACCTTGTTTGATGCAGGTGTTAAGCCTGTATTGATTTCTAAAGTATTTGCTTTTACCGAAGGCCCCGCCGTGGATAAAAAAGGCAATATCTTTTTTACCGACCAGCCCAATAACAAGATTTGGGAGTACACCACCGATGGGCAGCTATTTGTGTACATGGATAGCACCGGTAGAGGCAATGGTATGTACTTTGACCCGAAGGGCAACCTGATTGTTTGTGCCGATGAGCATAACCAGCTTTGGCTGGTAAAGCACGGGAAAAAGAAAAAAGTACTGCTGGATAACTACCAGGGCAAATTGCTTAACGGGCCTAACGACCTTTGGATACACCCCAACGGCAACATTTACTTTACCGACCCATACTACCAACGCCCCTGGTGGACCCGCACCAAACCCGACCAGGACGGCCAAAAGGTGTACTACCTGCCCAAAGGTAAAACCGAGGCAGTGATGATTGAGGACAGCCTGAAAAGACCCAACGGTATAGTAGGCTCGCCCGACGGGAAGCTTTTATACGTGGCAGATATAGGCGATGGTAAAATTTATAAGTACAACATCAACGACGACGGCAGCCTGAGCGGCAGAAAACTGTTCATCAACAAAGGTGCCGATGGCATTACGCTGGATAACCTGGGCAACCTTTACCTGGCCGGCAATGGCGTAACGGTTTTCAACCCCGATGGCGTACAGATAGCCCATATAGATGTGCCCGAACCCTGGACGGCCAATATCTGCTTCGGCGGAAAAAACCGCGATGTGCTGTTTATGACGGCATCAAAAGCTATTTACACCATGCAAATGAAGGTGAAAGGGGTGGAGTAGGGGTGGTTCATGGGGGATAGTTTGTGGTTTGAGCTGCCGACTTTTAACGCTAATTATTTTTATCTTTGATATGATAAACAGGAGGTAAAATGAAAACTAATCATCATGCAATTAATGAAGACGTGTTCAAACCCATATCCACCGTTTCGCCGGAAGAAATTTTAGCTGCGGGCGGAGCCACTGCATTTGGGATAAAAACAGGGAAAAACGCTCAAGAATTGAAAAAGGCGCTTCGGGACGTTCCCAAGCCTGAGCCGTTCACCGATGAAGAATGGAATACGCTCGTCAATCAGTTGGAGAACGATAAATGATAAATGTTTTATTGGATACCAATATCCTGGTTTATTTATCGAGATCAACAGACACAGACGGCCTTATCGAATTTATAGCAACTGAAGGTGCTAATTTATATGTTTCTGTAGTTTCTGTTGCAGAAATCAGATCATTAGCAATCAGAAATAAATGGGGGCCCGCCAGGCTTAATTTGATAGAGAGTTTTTGGGATAAGATAAATATTGTCGAAATCACCCAACTTTACGTCAATGCCTACGCCCAGATTGACGCTTACGCACAACGTTTAAACCCGGATTTTGTAGACTACCCTTTCGCTACGCCCAGAAACATGGGCAAAAACGATTTGTGGATTGCGTCATTAGCCGCGTTGTTAGGATTAGTATTAGTGACGACGGACTCTGATTTTGAACACTTAGATAATGTGTTTTTTTCAGTAAGAAAAATTAATCCATCAGAATTTAAAAGATTTAAATAAAGCGTTTTACCTTTCGTCTAACTAGCCGGGCGATACATGTACCCATCGTCGATTTTATTTCCCCCACTTTTTTAAGATTGCTTTCACTGCCTGCTCATATTTAACAGAATCATCCATCGGTGCGTCCACTAAGTGCCACAGGTTTAAGAGTTTGTTATGGTTATTTATCCTATAAAACCCGTATCCGATGCTTTGTCCAGATAAGGCGTAGCTTGCAATTAGGTTATTTGTTGTATCGAGGTTGGGGTTTGGCAAATCCTCGAAACCTTTCACGTAAGTTATCTTATGATGGATGGTGTCCCTCAGGTAAAGATGATAGGTAGGGTTTGCTCTGCCGCCGGTGTTGTAGAATACCATAATATCCCGCACACTATCGTTGTTCATGTCTTTAAACCCGATAAAATTACCCCTACTGTATAATGAATCCCTGAAGATGAGACTGCTTTTTTTGCCATTGGTATGCACGTAGCTTAAAACGGCATTTTTTTCATTCTCGTCATCGGATTCATCTTTTAAGACGGTATATAACAATTTGTAAGAGGTGTCTTTAAAAGGATAGATGAGCTGATTGCCGTAAATAGTAGTATCCACTTTTCCGCCCATCATCATATGCCCGGTACTAATTTCCCGACGCTTGGCCCTACTAACCAGATTAGTGGATACGACGAGCCGTAAAGCCTTCTGTTTCTTCCACTCCTCCAGCGCGCTCTTATAAAAGTCTTTGACTTTTTGACGATTGCCATCTATATAAGCCCGGAACTTCGTACCGTCGTGCTTGTAAACCGTTAGGTAAGATGCATCGGTGAGGGCGGTTGAGCGGTCTTTGAGGGTGATGCTGTCTATGTCCTTATAAAAAGCGTAATCTATCGTTGTTTTTTGCTGCTTGTATTGTGCAATCCAATAACCGGCAATACGCTTATCGCTAAAGAAACTGCCGCCTTCTTTAATTCCGTACCATATGGTAGCGCCTTGCGCATCAAACAAGATGATATTCTCGTCCTTATCCAGCAGGCCAAGTGTGCGGATGTATTGGATGTCTTTTTCAGACATATCCTGGCCACGTTTCGCGCCCGTGTTGCAAGCCGAAAATAGCATGGCCAGTATAGGGAGCCATACAATACAATTTATGGTATTGATGGAGATGCGGTTCATCCTACGATTGTTATACAATCTTCCGCTATCAACGCCTCTCCGCGGTAGCGCCTAATGAGCTGCGCGGTGGCGACAACATCTTTTTGGCAATAGGTGCAGATACGGGGGAGGTCGTCTTCTACCCAGTAAACATGGCCAACCTGGCTGCCGTCGATATCGTCTTTTGGAGTGGGGATATCAAAGATGGCCGTAAGCAGGCTTAACGAGGTATAATTTTTATAATCGCCGAATTTCCAAAGCTCCATGGTGTCCAGGTGGTTTATTTCCCAGGGCTTTTTCCCAGCTATCTGCAAATGTGGCGGGAAGGGAACGCCATGGATGAGCATACGGCGGCAGATGTACGGGAAATCGAATTCCTTGCCGTTGTGCGCACACAGGATGATGCTCGGCGGCTGGCTGCTCAGCATCTTGCTAAAATCCATCAGCAGCTCTTTTTCTTCGTGCCCGGCGAAGGATTTTACGCGCAGTCCGGCTTTCTTCCCGTTCAGGAAAATCCCAACCGATATACAAATAATCTTGCCGAATTCGGCCCAGATACCGGCACGGTCGTAAAACTCCTCGGGCGTAGCCTCTTTACGCTGGTACTGCGTTTTCGCATCCCATAGTTCCTGGAAATGTTCGGGTACTTCGGCAAAAGCGGGATACTGCGGTACGGTTTCAATATCCAAAACCATCAGGTTACCCAGGTCGTATTGTTCAAGCATAATGATACGAATTAAACGAAATTTCACGAAAGCAAAAATCCTTAATTGTAGAGACGCAATATTTTGCGTCTGACGTATGCAAATCAGTCATGCAATTCAGTCATGTAAATCGTTTACCTGTCCTGCTGGAGACGCAAAATATTGCGTCTCTACGAAAGGAAAATTCGTGTTCATTCAATTAGTCTCATTTTTTATTCTTATCGAGCACTTCAAAATAAGCACTCAGGGTATTTCCAGCCGCATCTACCAGCGTCAGTTTATGCTTCCCAGCCGATGGGTTCAGCGCCACCTGGTGGAAAGCGGTTGTTTCTCCCACGTACTTATCATCCAGATGCCAGAATATTTTGATGCCCGGCTGCCGGTGCGCAGCGTTGAATACCACGCGGCCGCGTTTGCCGTCGGCCTCCAGCGGCACGTATATTTTGGCGTTCTCTTTAGGGTAGATGAGCTCCATCGGGTTACCATAGTCGGCATCCCCGCAACCGGGTTTAAATGGCGGCAGTACATGATATTGGTAGTTTTTGGCCTTGTAATAATATTCGATAGATGGCGGCAGCACGAACCAGCTTTTGTTGACGATGCGCTCCGGCAATTCGCAATTGCCGGTAACCTGGTATTTTTCATCGGGCGAAAGGTGAACCAACCTATGCCATGGGCAGGCGGCTGCTTTGAGCCCGGTTTTCGGCACCAATTGCTCCTCGGTATCATTGCAGTATTGCACGGCGCGGTATCCGCTTTGCTTGCATACGCTGATTTTCACCATCTCGCCCATGGGCATGGCAAACCAATCGTGCGTGGCAGGCAGCAGGCGAAATATCTCGAACAGGGCAGGGGCAGCGGTATTGATACCCGTTAGACCCGGGCGACCCTCGCCATCGGTATTGCCCACCCAAACGCCTACCACGTACTTGGGCGTAATGCCAATGGCCCAACCATCGCGGAAACCAAAGCTGGTGCCCGTTTTCCAGGCGATGCGCTGCGTAGAGCTGAACTGCTGCCAAAGCATCTCCTCGCCGGGGCGCATCACTTCTTCCATAGCTTGCAACGTAAAGTAAAGCGAACCGACATCCAGCAATCCGTTTTTTTCGAGCTGGGGTTCCTCTTTAGCAGGCAATTTATAAACCGGTGGGTGGTAATCGGCCGCATCGTACTTGCCGCGGTATTTTTGGTAATGGTTTACTACGCGGGCCATATCGGCATACATGCCGGCGAGTTCCCAAAGGGTATTTTCGCCGCCACCTAATATTAGCGAGAGGCCGTAATGGTCGGCCGGCTGCTTCAGGGTGGTAACGCCGGCTTTCCTCAGCATATCATAAAAACGTTCGTACTTGTATTGCTGTAGCATTTTCACTGCAGGCACATTAAGCGAACGCGAGAGGGCATTTGCGGCGGGCACTGCGCCATCATAACTCAAATCGAAATTCTCGGGATGATAGCCTGATATTTGGGTGGGCACATCGGGTATCAGGCTATTGGGTAATATGAGGCCATCGTGCAGCATGGAAGCATAAAGCAAGGGCTTAAGCGTGCTTCCGGGACTACGTGGCGCGTTGATGACATCTACGTCGCTCTCCATTTCGGGGTCGTCGCGGTGCGATATATTGCCCGCGTAGGCCAGCGTTGCGCCGGTCTCCACATCCAGAACGATGGCCGCGATATTGTTGATGTCGTTGCCTTTTAAAGCCTGGTGGTGCTGTTCTATAATGCCGGCAACCTGCTGCTGCAGGTTTGTTTTTATTGTGGTGGTGATGCGGGTATCTGCCAGCGGTTGGCTGCGCGAATCGGCCTTGAAGCGTTGCAACAAATGGGGGGCTACTTGCGGCAGGGCTACGGGTTTATCCGGCACAGGCTCAAACTCGGCAAGTTTGGCGGTGGTGCTGTCTATAATGCCTTGCTTATAAAGCCTGTTCAATAGCAGGTTGCGTTTCTTTAAAAGGGTAAGCCTGTTTTTGCCGGGATGCACCAATGATGGCGAGTTGGGCAGTACGGCCAGTGCGGCCATCTCGCCCCAGGAGAGCTTATCCGGCCCGCGACCGAAATACCGCCACGAGGCGGCATCCAATCCGATAACGTTGCTGCCGAATGGCGCGTTGCTGGCATACATGGCCAGTATTTCATTTTTGCTGTAGCCAAGTTCCAGCCGCAGCGCCATGAATATTTCGCCTATTTTATTGAGGATGGTGCGTTTGTGCCGGGTGGCCAGGCGCATTACCTGCATGGTGAGCGTGCTGCCGCCGCTGGTTACCCTGCCGGTACGGATGTTTTGCCTGATGGCACGGCCGAATGCCAGCGCGTCGAAACCGGGGTGGTGCAGGAAACGCTTATCTTCGAACGCGATGATGCACTGCTTGAACTTTTCGGGAACGCTATCGTTGTAAGGGAAACGCCACTGCCCATCGGCGGCGATGGATGCGCCCAGTAGCTGACCCGCGTCATCGTCGATAACGTAGGAGGTAGGGGAGTTGAATAGCGGACTGGGCAGGCAAAGCGCAAACCAGGTGATTAAGGCCAGTAAAATGGTCGTTATAATAATTACTTTTGGCTTTTTGAATCGTTGTTTGAGGTGCTGTACAGAAAATTGCATTAAAAGCCGGGCGTTTAAAATCCAGCCTGAAAATAGCTAAATTATCGATAACAAAACGGCGACACTATATTTAATTAACGGCTACCCTGATCTAAATTGGCAGATATATTTAAATTTAAGCAGTTCGACGTTGACCAGGCCGGTTGCGCCATGAAGGTAAACACAGATGGCGTTTTGCTGGGCGCTTTGGCCACTCCTGATAAGCCCCAAAGCATTCTTGACATCGGCACCGGAACAGGTGTTATTGCCCTGATGCTGGCGCAACGATTTGCTGATGCACAGATAGATGCCGTTGAGATAGATGCAGGCGCGGCGCAAACGGCTAATGGAAACTTCAGAGCATCAGCCTTTGCCGATCGGCTGAATTTATTTGCTTCTGGATTCGAAACGTATTTCGAAAGCTATCCCAATGTGAAGTATGACCTTATCGTAAGCAACCCGCCATTCTTTATAAACTCACTCAATTCGCCCTGGGCGACGAGGAATTTGGCGCGACATGCCGATGATGCTTTTTTTGAAAGATTGATAAAATGCGTCGCCGGGCACTTAACCTCGGATGGCCTATGCAGCATGATATTGCCATTGGAAACCGCCAACCTGGTAAAAGTGCTATTGCCGGAAAACGAGCTGCATGTGCAAAGCACCATCAGCATAAAATCCTTCGCCGAATCGATACCACACCGCGAATTGCTTACCATTGGCAGGCACAAGAAAATTGTGGATGAAGATGAATTTGTTATTTATGATGCGCCGAAGGTGTATTCGGAGGGGTATCAGAATGCATTGAGGGGGTTTTTGACGATATTTTAGAAGATTGTCTGAACTCGAATTAAACGAATTTTATGAATTCACAGAATTATTGTGCATACAAAAAGTTAATTCTATAAATTCCTCTAATTCCATAAAATTCGAGTTCAGACAAAAAGCAAATTCGAGTTCAGATATTCTACAACTCGTAAACCACACTTTTCTCCGGTATCGTTACCTTATAACCCTCCGGCTCCAGTGCATCCGCCAATGCCTGCATGCTTACCTGTTCGCCGTGTACTAAGAATACACCCTTTAGCTTATCAACATCCTGTTGCATGATGTTATTCATCAGGTCTTCATGATCGCCGTGGGCGCTTAGTACATCTGTTTTTTTGATGGTGGCGTAAACGGACAGGTCGCGGTCTTTAATGTGTACGATAGGGTCGCCGCGCAGCAGGCGGTAGCCTAAAGTGCCCTTGGCGCAATAGCCTATGAATAATATGGTGCAGTAATAATTCTGGATATTATAAAACAGGTGGTCCTGTATGCGGCCACCCTCCAGCATGCCTGCCGAGGAGATGATTATACAAGGCTCGTAATAGTTAGATACCTGGCGGCTGTCCTTAAGTGTTTCCACATAGGTGAGGTTATCGAACTCGAACTCATCGCCCTGGCGGTTGTAGAACTCCTGCGCCTCGGGGTTTACCTGGCTGTGATGCTTGCGGAATATCTCCGTAGCGCGGGTAGCCATGGGGCTATCCACAAAAATGGCAACCGGCGGCAGTAGTCCGCTGCTGAATATCTTATTCAAAGCAAAAACCAACGACTGCGTGCGCCCGATACTAAATGCCGGGATAATCAACCGCCCCTGCTCTTTGATACATACTTTATCGATGGTTTCCACCAAGGTTTCTTCTACGCTTTTGCCCTTGGTGTGCATGCGGCCGCCGTAGGTAGCCTCGCTTACGATGTAATCTACCTGTGGCAGGGGTTCAGGGTCGTTTAGTACGGGGTAGTTTTTGCGGCCTATATCGCCTGTGAAGGCAATGGACTTCTCCACGCCATCTTCTGTCACTTTAAAAACTGCGGCCGCAGCACCTAATAAGTGCCCTGCCTGTATAAAAGTAAGTTCTATTTCCCCGTTGATGCGGAACGGACGATTATAGCCAATGGTAACAAAACGCTCCACCGTATCCATCACATGTTTTTGCAGGTACAATGGTTGCGGGCCGTTGCCGCTGCTGTGTTTATGGCGTTTACGGCTGTGCCTGCCCTTGTTGGCTTTGCTTAAAAAAATATTGACGGAGTCTATCAGCAACAGTTCGGTAAGGTCGGCAGTGGGGGGCGTGCATAAAATCTGCCCGCTGAAACCCATGCGCACCAGCGTAGGCAGGTTACCCGAGTGGTCGATATGCGCATGGGTGAGCACTACCACATCTATCTTCTCCGGGTCGAAGCCGAAATCCTCGTTAACCTGTATATTATGGTCCTTCTCGTAGTCGAGCCCGCAATCAATCAGTATCTTATATTGGCCAACCTGCAATAAATGCATGCTGCCGGTTACCTGCCGGGCCGCCCCGTGTATGGTTAGTTTCATTCTTCTTAGTTCATAGTTGATTGTTCATAGTTCATAGCCGATTGTTCATAGTTGATGGTTTGTAGTAACAAAAACGCCTGATATTGAGCTACCATTAACTATGAACCATAAGCTATGAACTAACTTCATACTGCAACTGGCTCAGGTACCTGTAAAGGCCCTGCTCGTTGGCTACCAGTTGCTGGTGGGTGCCGCTTTCGATGATGTGCCCTTTCTCCAGTACGATTATCTTATCCGCTTCGCGGATGGTGGAGAGGCGGTGCGCGATAATGATTGACGTACGACCTTTCATCAGTTCTTCCAAAGCCTCCTGCACCAAACGCTCCGACTCGGAGTCTAAAGACGAGGTTGCCTCATCGAGGATCAATATAGCAGGATTTTTTAACAATGCACGTGCGATGGCTATCCTTTGGCGCTGCCCGCCCGAAAGTTTTACGCCGCGCTCGCCAACAACAGTTTCATAAGCCTCGGGGAAGGAGGTGATGAACTGATCGGCATTGGCGCGTTTGGCGGCTTGTATAATCTCCTCCTTACTGGCATTCAGCTTGCCGTAGGCAATATTCTCCATAATGGTACCGCCAAAAAGCAATACATCCTGCGGCACTATAGCCACCTGGTTGCGGATATCGGTCAGGGCAAATTCATCGGCCGGGCGTCCATCAAACAATATCGTGCCGCTTTGCGGATGGTAGAACTGCAATATCAATGCCGCCATGGTAGATTTTCCCGAACCGCTCGGACCTACAATGGCCACTTTTTGCCCAGCCTCAGCATCGAAAGAAATACCATTCAAAACGGTAAGCTCCGAACGGGAAGGGTAGGCGAATTGCACGTCAGAGAAAGATAGGTTGCCGTGGATTTTCTGTTTGATATCGTTATCAATTTTATTCATGGAGATATCCTCGCCGGTCTCGTCTAAAATTTCAAACACCCGTTCGGTAGCGCCGATTGCCTTTTGCAGGTTGGCGTATAAGTCGGGCAGGCTACCCATAGCAGCGCTAATGAAGGCAGCGTAGATAATAAATGTGATAAGTTTACCAAAGGTCATCCCGTTATCGTGGATAGATACCAGATATGAGCCGTACCATACCTCACAAAATACGGTGCCGAACAAACAGAAAACAATAAACGCACCAAAAAGGCCGCGATATTTTGCCCCTTTCACCGCGATATTCACCACTTGTTGTAAATTTTTTTGGTAGCGCCCGGCTTCAAAAGCTTCATTCACGAAAGCTTTTACATTCGCGATGCCCTGCAGGGTCTCTTCTACAATGGTGTTTGATTCGGCCAACTGGTCTTGCGCCTGGCGCGATAATGCACGGATGAATTTACCGAAGAATATAGCTATACCAATTAAAAAAGGCAATACAATAAGCAAGGCAGCGGTTAGTTTTAGCGATACGATAGCCAGCAACGTAATACCACCAATCATGATGATGAGTTGCCTGATTATCTCGGCAAAGGTGGTGGTAAGGGTATCCTGTATTTGAGAAAGGTCGGCAGATATGCGGCTGTTTAGCTCACCAACGCGGCGGTTGGCAAAGAAATTCATGGGAAGGGTGATCAGCTTAAAATAAGTATCGCGCCTTAGGGTTGCGAGTGCGTTCTCCGCCACCTGTACGAACCAGGTAATGCGGAAGAACGATACGAAGCCCTGAATAAATAAAACTACGATAGCTATCTCGCCAATGGTAGTAAGATCGGCAGGGATAAATTTATAACGCTGTACTCCCTGCGCGGCATCTACCAATGCGCCAAAAAAACCGGGAAACGCAAGGCCTACAAGACTGGATAAAACAAGAAACGACAAGCCGCCTATAAATTTTGCCCTGTAAGGTTTTATGTAGCTAAGCAGCCTGCCAATGTTACGCAGGCTTTGCTTATTTATCTTCGCTTTAGGTAATTCAGCTTCTGCTTTGCTGCCACTATTCAATCGTCCTCTTGCCATGTATCAGTTTATGATTATCAACCTGCAAAACTAAGGGTTTATTAATGATAAAAAGTGAGCAAGGTCAAAATTGACGAAACTGTGAGGAGTGGGGTGAATTAATCTCACGCAAAGGCGCGAAGACGCAAAGAAAAAAAAGGCTTTGGATGCCAATTAATTTTATGAAATTGCTTGCTTATTAATTTAAACAATGGGAGTATACTGCTGTGCATATAAATTAAATGCCGAGAAAATTCGGTTTAATTTAGTTACGGCTTTAAATGATCAACTATTTAAACCTTCATTTTCTGAATATTTAAATGCGCAAAAGGAGGAAATGGGTAGAAGTATTTACAAGAATAACCAGGTGATTGAGTCTTTAGAATTATCTAAGATACTTTTTGCTTTAGAAGATTTGGAAAATTATGCGACCGCGACCTACTTGGGAATCATTTTAGATTGGCTGAGTAATCTGGATGAAATGGGGTATTTCAAAAAAGATGAGGCTGATGACATCTACTCTTTCTACGGTTTCGAGGAAATTTTTGATGCTCGCGGTAAATCTATGTGTTGGGTATATGGTAATCAGATTTATTCATTTGTATACCACAACAATTTAAAGGATCCGGAAAATTACGATGGACGTTATACGCTCTTGTCGAATACTGTCTACAAGTGTTATTTGACATACTTATTGACAGTCCTTAAGGCAATATGCCTCGATAAAGAATACCCGGATAATCCTTTCAATCGGTATCAGGACAGTGTTGTTACTGATTTCGAATTGCCTAATGACTACCAGGAACAAGCAACATTAGAACTTGTAGATATAAGGGAGGAAAATTTAAGAGAAGACTCCGAAGAAAAGACCGATTCTAATTATAGAAGGAGCAGTTCAGCTTGTCATTATCGTGTAGCTGATCAATTATTTTATGACATTGTTGAGCTCCGGAAAAGATTAGAAGGCTATCAAGGGAAGATATTAGATTATTACAGTTGACAAAATTTGCTCTTTGCGCCTAACCGCCTTTGCGTGAAATTATTCCTCTACCTAAACTCAATAATCACGCTATCCCCAACATTCAAACCCAACAACCCGCTGGCGTTGCCTTTGTTTATCGCAATCTCCAGGTGGTCGCTGATGCCGAAGAGGCAAAGCTTTTCGCCTTCGGGTACTTCGTTGTAATGCCAGCTGAGGTGGGTAATGGTTTCGTTGCGCTTAAACGAGAGCACGAAACGGCGGCCCTGCTGCACGCGGTTAAAAAACTCCTTGGTGATATTGGTAATCACATTCTGGAACGAATCGATATAGATGACCACCCCGCGTATCAGATTACTATCGATAACCGGGTGCAGGTTGGTTTTGTTTTCCACATCGCTTACCGGCAGGCCTATCTCGGCCAGTTTGCCCCCTTTGGCCAGGTGGCAGGCCGCTTTTACGAAGATATCTGCAAGCGGAAAGTGCAGGAATTTAAGGTCCTGCATAATGTTGATTTCTACAATCTCCTGTGGCTCAGTATCAAACATCAGCGAGAAGATGCCGTTATCTGCCCCCACAAAAAAGTGGTTCTTATAGCGCACGGCCAGGTACCGGGTGGCGTTGTTGTAAACGGTATCTATACCAATGAGGTGCACCGTATCATCGGGGAAATAGTAGAAGCTGTTTTTGAGGATGAATGCCGCCTGCTGCACGTTGAAAGCCGACACATTGTTAGTAATATCTACGATGTTTACTGTTGGCAACAACTTTAAAATACTACCTTTAAGGGCAGCCTGATAAATATCTTTATCGCCCAGATCGGTAGTTAAAGTTATAATCGCCATTAATTTTATAAATATTTATTGCTAATCTTGTGTGAGCATTTAAAGGTGCAAATATTAAATTTTTAATTCATAAAAATCTGCAACCGAAAAAATCAATTAGTATTGAACGAGCTAAAACTATCTATCGAGCAAGTAAACCCCGCGGTATTGTGGGGCCCGAATAACGATCATTTCGAGATACTTAAGAAGCAATACCCTAAGCTTAAAATAGTTGCGCGCGGCAGCGATGTAAAGGTTTTGGGCGATGAAGCCGAACTGGCACTGTTCCAGGATAAGTTCGACCGGCTGGTGCAGCACCTGGAGAAATACGAAAGCCTTAACGCAATTGATGTGGAGCGCATTTTGGGTGCTAAGCCTAAGCCTGCATCATCAACCGGTGAGCCTGCCGCAGCAGATAAATTTGCCAGCGGCGAGGTATTGGTGTTTGGGCCGAACGGTGTAATGGTACGTGCCCGCACTACCAATCAGCACCGCATGGTTGATGGTATCGGCAAAAACGATATCCTTTTTGCCATTGGCCCTGCAGGTACCGGTAAAACCTACACCGCGGTTGCCCTTGCCGTGCGTGCGCTCAAAAACAAAGAGATAAAACGTATTATCCTAACCAGGCCGGCTGTAGAAGCAGGGGAGAACCTGGGCTTTTTGCCGGGCGACCTGAAAGAAAAAATCGACCCGTACCTGCGCCCTTTATACGATGCGCTGGACGATATGATACCCGCCGAAAAGCTGAAACTGTACCTGGAGAACCGCACCATTGAGATTGCACCCCTGGCCTTTATGCGCGGCCGTACGCTGGATAATTGCTTTGTGATATTGGATGAGGCACAAAACGCCACCGATATGCAGCTGAAGATGTTCCTTACCCGTATGGGGCCATCGGCCAAATTTATCGTAACCGGCGACGTAACCCAGATAGATTTACCCAAGAAACAGCAATCGGGCCTGTACACCGCCCTGCGCATTTTAACCGACATCAAAGGTATCGATATCGTTTACCTAAGCGGCGAAGACGTAGTAAGGCACAAATTGGTACGAAGGATACTGGAAGCTTACGGGGATATACAGTAGAGATTTGAGATGTTAGATATGAGATTTGAGATTAGCTCAATCTCGTTTAACATCTGTATTGTAGAATTTAGCTGTGATGATTGGAGTTGGCGACAAACGAGGTTTGTCTCACATCTCATATCTCACATCTCATATCTAAAACATGAACGCTATAAAAGAAACACATTTCAATTTCGAAGGGCAAACGGCCTTCTATAAAGGCAAGGTGCGCGATGTATACACCATTGCCGATAAATACCTGGCTATGGTGGTTACCGACAGGATCTCGGCATTCGATGTAGTATTGCCAGAGCCTATCCCATACAAAGGGCAGGTGCTTAATCAAATCGCTGCTAAATTTTTAAAAGCCACAGCGGATATCGTGCCCAACTGGGTAGTAAGCGTACCCGACCCAAGCGTTACCATCGGCCGCATTTGCGAGCCTTTTAAGGTAGAGATGGTGATACGCGGCTACCTGGCCGGCCACTCGGCCCGCGAATATGCTTTGGGCAAACGACAGGTTTGCGGCGTTACGCTTCCCGAAGGCTTGAAGGAAAACGACATTCTGCCCGAGCCCATCATCACCCCAACTACCAAAGCATCGGTAGGGCACGATGAGGATATCTCGCGCGAGGATATTTTAGCCAAAGGCATCGTAAGCGAGGCAGACTATGTGCAACTGGAGGATTACACCCGCCGGCTTTTTGCCCGCGGTACCGAGATTGCGGCAGGGCAGGGGCTTATATTGGTTGATACGAAATACGAGTTTGGCAAAGTGGGCGATACCATTTACCTGATAGACGAGATACACACGCCCGATTCATCGCGCTATTTTTATAGCGATGGCTATCAGGAACGCCAGGCGAACAACGAGCCGCAGAAACAGCTTTCCAAAGAATTCGTACGCAGGTGGCTCATAGAGAACGGTTTCCAGGGCAAAGATGGGCAAACGGTGCCAGAAATGACGCGCGAGATAGTGCTTTCCATCTCTGAAAGGTATATCGAACTATATCAGCAAATTACCGGCGAAGCATTTGAGAAACCCGGCGACGAGGATGTTTTGCAAAGGGTAGAGCGGCATATCAACACCGCATTGGCAGCGTTGTAATTTTTTTTAATTGAAGATAAAAGTTATATCTTAGCTTTCTAATTATCCTAAAATGAAATATACGGTTGATAAGCACGAGAAATATATCCTTATTAAGCTTAACGAATCAAAACTGAACTCGCTGATTACGCCGCAGCTTAAATCTGAGCTGATACTGATCAATACTGAGGGYCAGCGCAATATCGTGCTCGACCTATCGCAAGTAAAATTTGCCGATTCATCGGGCTTAAGCAGCTTATTGGTTGGCCACCGCCTTTGCAAAAACGCAAATGGTTCTTTCATTTTGGCCGGCCTTAACGATGCTGTGGCCCGTTTGGTAACCATTTCGCAACTGGATAATGTACTATCCGTAGTGCCTACCTGCGAAGAAGCTATCGACCTTATTTTTATAGAGGAGATAGAAAAAGAATTGAAAAGAGAAATCAGGTAATTTTTTGCGGCGCCCGGTATGAAATTCGAAGTAACAATACTGGGCAGCAGCTCTGCAACTCCCATATTCAACCGTAACCCAACGGCCCAGGTACTCAACATCAACGAGAAACTGTACCTTGTTGATTGTGCCGAAGGGACGCAGCAACAAATGCTGCGGTTCGATGTAAAAGCCAGTCGGATAGATTATATTTTCATCAGCCACTTGCACGGTGATCACTACCTGGGGTTGGTGGGCCTGCTATCGTCCATGCACCTCAACGGCCGCAAAAAGCCCATGAAGCTTTTTTGCCCGCCTGCACTTAAAGAAATCATCGACCTTCAGCTAAAATATTCGGAAACTACGCTGCACTACCCGTTGGAATACGTTTTTACATCTGACGAGAAGCCGATGGTGATACTGGATAATCAGGATATTACCGTAGAAACCATCCCGCTGGATCACCGCATCACCACTACGGGCTTCCTGTTTAGGCAAAAGAAGCGACAGCGCAAGCTCATTAAAGAGAAAGTAGAGGAGCTTGGTATACCGGTGCCTTATTACACTTCATTAAAAAAAGGCCGCGATTATGAGGCCCCGGATGGCACCATCTACAAAAACGATACGCTCACTATCGATTCTGATGCGCCCAAATCATATGCCTACTGTTCAGATACGCTTTATAACCCAAGATACTTCGCGCAGATAGCTTCTGCTGATTTACTATACCACGAAGCTACTTTTTTGAATGATATGCTGGATAGGGCCGCTATTACCCACCACACTACCGCTCTGCAGGCTGCAGATGTAGCGTTAAAAACCAACGCAACTAAACTCATCATCGGCCATTTTTCGGCACGGTACAAAACCCTTAACGAACTGCTGGACGAAGCCCAAAGCCTGTTCCCCAATACAGAGCTGGCCACAGAAGGGAAAACTTTCGTTATATCGGAGTAAAACAGGTGAGTGGATAATGGGGAAATCTTAGTTGCACACGTTCATTCCCAACTCTTATAACTTTTCTAACTTTTCCCAATCTCCTCAAGGATGCGCCGCTACCCATACTTCGCCATCCTCAAAAAATTCTTTCTTCCAGATGGGGACCGTTTGCTTAAGGGTATCGATGATATAGCGGCAGGCTTCGAAAGCGGCATCGCGGTGCGCGGCAGATACGGCAATAACTACAGGCACTTCGCCCACTTGCAATACGCCCGTGCGGTGGTGTACCAGCACCTTCTGTATCGGCCAGCGTTCAAGTGCTTGTTGAATTATTTTATTTATCTCGCTGATTGCCATAGGTATATAGGCTTCAAATTCCAGCTTAACTACGGGCTTGCCTTTGGTAGCATTGCGAACGGTGCCTATAAAAACATCAATCCCGCCCGATTGTGGCGACATCACCCAATCGATGCAGGCCTTGATATCCAAAGGCTCGGAGAGAATTTTTACTTGGGTATCCATGCTTATCCTCCGCTTACAGGTGGTATTATAGCTACCTCGTCCCTTTCGGTCAGCACCAGGGTATCTTGTGCATATTCGTTATTTACGGCAACCATATAGCTGGCCAACTGCTTTAGGCGGGGATAGGCGTGCTCTAACCGGGCTTTCAAATCGCCCGTGCTGGCATCTCCGGGCAGGTCCACGTTTAGTGTGCTCGCGCCAAATATATCCTTAGCTATGCCGAATGCCAGTATCTCTATTTTCATCACCTTACAAATATGCGATTATCCGGCCTCATCCAATCAGAATTTATCGAAGGAAACACTTATTCCCCGGCCCGGTATGCAGCCAGCAAATCATCAACTAATATACCGTTAATCGTCATGCCGGTAGTATCGCAATCGCTGATAGCTGTATTGCTTAGGTCGCAATTAACTATTGTGCTGCCGTTCAGGTCGCAATCTTCAAACCTCAGGGGGCGTTGTTTCGCATTCGGATCGTGATTGGGGTGCCCCTTAGGCGGCATGCCGATGTTATGTATAAACGCCCCGCCGAGTTGCGCGCCCTCTATTTCCAAATCGCTTAGGTTAGCGTTGGTTATCTTCATCCCGGTAGCCGATACATCGTTCATCGTAGTATCATTAAGGCAGGCCATCCTGATGGTAGAACCGGTTAGGTTGGCTTCTTCTACATTTAGTTTCTTTGCGTCGTTTATAATATCCAGGGTTTGCATAGAATTATAGTTTAATACTCGAATATCGGCAATAAACAATAAACCGCTAAGTGCTGATTGCGACAAAAAACGGGCGTTATATGACGTATTTATTCCCCCCAGGCGGTTATCATCAGGCTGCGTTGCCCCGCCGTGGTTACGGTGTTCGCAAAGGTAAATGCCCTGCCAGGTTCCCAATGCCAGTCTGCCGTTGCGGATCGGGATAGTAAGCGAGCAGCCCAGCATAGCGGCTTTAAGGTGGGCGGGCATATCGTCGCTGCCTTCGTCGTCGTGCCGGTAGTCGGGGTCGTCCTCGGGTACGGCCTTGTTGAAATACATCTCAAAATCCTGCCGAACGGTTGGGTCGGCATTCTCGTTGATGCTAAGCGACGCAGAAGTATGCTGAATGAACACCTGGCATATCCCGGTTTTGAATTCGGTAAGTTGCGGCATAGCGTTTACCACTTCGGATGTAATGATATGGAAGCCCCGTCGATAGGGCCTCAGGTGCAGGCTTTGCTGGTATATTTTCATCTTAAATTAACACTGCTTTCAGACAGAAGTTCCTGGCAGGCAATATCAGCAAAAAAACAAAAAATAACTTGCTTGCAGACGGCCTATATATTACATTTGTAATGTATATAAAATCTATGGATTTTATATACATTTTAACCATCCATCAAGACACATAATCTTTAGCGCTATTATACTGATCTTATAAAAGCCAAGCCCGTTGCGCAAGCGCGGGCTTTTACATTAAAAAAAACAGCCGGTCAAAATCACTTAACTCAATATTTTGAAGCACCCCGCGCGAGATGCCCTTTCGCCTACCACTTAACAAATAGGCGAATCCCGGCTGTTTCATCTATATAACGGATGCAAGCGCAGATATGCAACAGGCTACGTAATAAATCAGAGCTTTAATTTCACTGCAAGGGTGGGGTAAAGCTCCAATACATCATCTGCAGTGTTTACATGATAATAGGTATTAAGCTTGGTGCCCATGTACAGCCCTCCTTTTAAGCGGTACCAAAACTGTGGCTCGGCATATAAGTAAAAGCGCTTGCCGGGTAGGGCGGGCGTAGCACCATCGCCATGGTATTTATTTTCGGTCCATATCGATGCGCTGCCGGCAAATTCGGCGCGGTAATTAAAAAGGCCCTTGTAAAAGTACAGTGTGTATAAAAAATCGTTGCTGGGTTTTGCGTAGGGCGTGTAGCGGTAATTGAGTACACTGCTGAGGTAAGCATTGCCTATTTTAAAGGGATAGCTTACACCTGCCGAATACGTATTGACGATGTAATAGCTGTACTGCCTTGGCGTGGTAATGCCTAATCCGCCGCTGTACTGCAGGTTGATGAATATCTTTGGTCGCCAAAACCGCAGCTCCTGCGAAACCTGCATATAGTATTTGCCCATGTTGTTTTTGTCGCCTATGAAATCGGCTTGCAGTTTGAGCAGGAAGGAGCCGGGCTTTATTACGCTTTTACCCGTATCCGGGGTTTTAAAATATTCGAAATACAGGGTAGGGTAATTTTTGGTGTTACGCTGAGGGTTTAGCGTGTGCCGTGCATCGTAGTGCAATTGCAGCTGTTGGGCCGCCGCAAAAACCGATAAATGCAGGAAAATGAAAAAACATAAAGATTTCATCTACAAGTAATATTAATGAATGCGATATTGCATGGGGCAAAACTCGCGCATCGTAACTATTTTGTGCGGTAACCGAGCGGAAACCTAACGGAATTGTATATTTGCTGCTACCTATCGTTATATGGAAGAACCTGAATTAGCTGTGTTTTCGCTGTTATACCGCGAGGCGCATTCACGATGCTTTGGCGTTTCGCTTGCGCAACCTCTAACCGAAACCGAGGGTAAGCTTTTTCAGCAGCAACTGCTGGATTGCACCGGCCTCACCGTTGGCTGGCGCACGCTTAAGAACTATTCCATTTTCGTGTTGAATAAAAAGGGAAAAGAAAATCCCTCTGTGGCCTCGTTGGATACGCTTGCCCGCTATGTGCTGAAGGCACCCTACACGAATGAAATTGACCGCAAGAACACCGAAGCGCACCACCCATACTGGTTTTTGTATCGCGAAAGACACTTGGCCAAGGCCATTGCACCGGTTATTAAGCCCCGCAGCTTCGGGTGGATCAGGCCGGTATTGGCCGCATTGGTACTCTTATTGGCCGGATACACCTGGTATCAGCGCAATAAGCCCGTAACCTTTACCGAAAAATTTGAGGATTTGAGCGAAAACGCCCTCATGGCCCAGGGTTGGCAGGTGCTTAATAAAGAGGAAAACTACTGGAGCCGGCGCGGCGATTTCCCCAACGCGCTTACCCTTTTTACTCTGCCCGGCGATAACTGGCCTGATAGTGCTGCAAAACCGTTGATAAAGAACCTGCTGATACGGCCGTTGCCGCCTGGTTGTTTTATTGCCGAGCTGCAGATGGAAGATTTTATACCGGGCGGCGAATGGCAGCAGGCCGGTTTATTGTTACTGAACGATACTACCCTCAATAGCCCCAGCATGCGTATTTCCCTGGCTTTTAATGATTTTTTTGGTGGTTTTACCAAACCTGCCGAAATTTTGGTGCAAGCCATATCAACCCCCGCCAAAGAGGGCAAGCCCGAAGAGTTTATCCATAGTACCGTGTTGACGCTGGACAGCACCACCCGAAGCCCCGGCGTATTGAACAATTTGAAGAATACCGCCATCCGGATAGAAAAGCAAGGCAACCAATACCGGCTGCTTTACGCCGGTGGAGCAGGCTCTAACGCAGCCTTTAAAGAACTTGCTGTGAAAGAGCTGGGGATAGAGCCCCGTTACATTGCTATTTTTGCACTAAAGGGGCGGGTGGATAAAACGCCCATTGCGCCGGTAAGGGTGAAAAAATTCACGCTGGAGGGCATCGCTTGCGAGTGATGCTCAACTTATAGTCGGTAGCATAACCCACCAGGTTGATAACCCGGGTTACATTTCACCGCTCACTAAATTAAGAACTCACCAAATTAACCTTTACAAACCACTGACCCAATAAATTATACCGCTTGGTTTAATAAATTTATTTTTGCGATAGATATATCGCATGGCTGAAAAATCACTTGTACGCCGCCTGGGCCTGGCACAGGCAACAGCCATAAACATGACGGATATGGTAGGCATAGGGCCCTTTATTACCCTGCCTATGGTTATAGCCACCATGAACGGCCCCTGGTTTTTATACGCCTGGCTGGCGGGTGCGCTGCTCTCTTTTGTTGATGCCATGGTTTGGAGCGAACTTGGCGCAGCTTTCCCCATGGCGGGCGGATCTTACAACTTCCTTAAAGAAACTTACGGCAAAACCAAACTGGGCAAATTGATGAGCTTTTTGTTTGTGTGGCAAACCATGATACAGGCCCCACTGGTTATAGCCTCGGCGGCTATCGGCTTCGCCGAATATTTTTCGTACCTGTTGCCGTTATCGGCCATGCAAAGCAAGATCATGAGCGGCGGGGTGGTAATATGCATCGTGATACTGCTTTACCGCAAAATAGAAGCTATAGGCAAAATAAGCATAGTACTTTGGGTGGGTGTGCTGGTTACCATGCTTTGGATAATCTTCGGCGGCATAGTGCATGGCAATTTCCTGCACCCTATAGCCCATATAAACGATGGTATCAACCTTAATTATGGTTTTGTGGCGGCAATTGGCTTTGCCAGTGTAAAAAGTGTTTACAGTTACCTGGGGTACTATAATGTTTGCCATCTGGGTGGCGAAATCATCAACCCAACCCGCAACATACCGCGAAGCATGTTCTTATCCATAGCCGGTATTGCAGTTTTATATATGCTGATGAACGTAAGCGTGGTGAGCGTTATACCCTGGCAGCAGGCCATGGGCAGCAAATTTGTGGTGAGCGAATTCATGCAATTGTTGATGGGCACTACAGCCGCCAAAGTAGTTACCTGCCTTATATTGCTGGTGGCTTTTTCCTCGGTATTTTCGGCTACGCTGGGTTATAGCCGTATTCCTTATGCCGCCGCCGCCGATGGCGCGTTTTTCAAAGTATTCGGCAGGCTGCATCCCACCAAAAACTTCCCATATGTATCATTGCTGGTGCTTGGCGGCATCGCGTTCCTGTTCAGCCTGCAGCTGAAACTGGTAGATGTGATACACGCCATCCTGGCTATGCGTATCCTCACCCAATTCATAGCGCAGGCCGTTGGGCTGTTGCTATTGCGTAAGGCCCGCAAAACCGGGCAATTCCCTTATAAGATGCCCTTGTTCCCGCTACCGGTGTATCTCGCCATACTGATATGGTTAGGCATATTGGTATCAACCGGCCTGCACATGGTATTAGGCGGTCTGGTGGCTATCGCAACAGGTACTATAGCGTACTTCATAAAAGCTAAAGTAAACAAGGAATGGCCGTTCCGTCTGAATCAGAATTTGCAGGATTAAAGAATTTTCAGAATTAGTGTGTCCGGTTAGGCAAGCGGCAAACTAAAATAAAAGGTAGAGCCCTTGCCCACTTCGCTTTCTACCCAAATTTTGCCATTGTGACGCTGCACGATCTCGGCACTGAGATAAAGCCCGATACCGAAACCGCTGATGTGCTGGGTGTGCTTGGTTTCTACCCTGTAAAAACGATCGAACAATTTATCCAGGTGCTGCGGTTTTATGCCCATTCCTTCGTCGCGTACGCTCAGGGTAAGGGTGCTGCCATCGGTGCTGCACGCAACTTCTACAGCTTCGCCCCGGGGCGAATATTTAACGGCGTTGCTGAGCAGGTTGCTTATCACGCTGCCTATTTTGTCCCTGTCTGCATTAAGGGTAACGGCCTCGCAGGGTATGAACGTTATGTGATGTTTAGATATGGCGAGCTTAGCCTCAATTACCATATCTAAGGCCAGTTGGTTAATCTCGAATTTTTGCTTGTTAAGGATAATCTTGCCTGCATCCAGCCTGGAAATGTTGAGGAAGCCGTTGATGATGGCAGTCATCTTTTTTATCTGGTTGTTTGCTTTATCCAGCGCGCCGGCAGTAAACGCGTCGTCGGTTTTTTTTGCTTTCGACTCCAGCATTTGTACATAGGCGCTAAGGGTGGTTAGCGGCGTTTTCAGCTCATGGCTCACCATGCCTATAAAATCGTTCTTACGCAGGTCATCCAGCTTGCGTTCGGTAATATCCATGAACAGGCCCGAGTATTCGGCAGGTTTGCCATCGGTTGCCTTAAAAACCTTGCCGGTAGCACGCACCCATTTTACCTCGCCGGTTTGCTGGTTGATGATACTGTATTCGGTATCGCTGCTTTTGCCCTTCTCTATGGCGTTCCTCAGTACATCGTTCAGCATCTGGTGGTACTCGGGATGGATGGCGTTCATAATATCTTCCATTAGTACCTCCCCATCCTGCGGGAAGCCGAACATATCCCTGATAAAGGCCGACATGGTTACCTTGTAAGTTTCCGGGTCGATGCTCCAGGTGCCCATGCGCCCGGTGTTTATGGCTTGCTTAAGGCGTTCTTCGCTGTCCATCAGCTTACTTATCACGTTCTCCAGGTTGCCCTGTATCAGGTTAAGCTCGCGGTTGGCGGTTTCCAGTTCGTGGTTTAGGCTGTCTTTAAGTATCGAGTTACGGTGCTCTTCCATCAGCCGTTCTTCGGATATGGAGAGTTTATCTGCCTCGTGCAGGTGCAAGGAGATAAGCTCGGCAAAGAGCTTGAACATGCCTGTTGTTTGCGGCGTATTCAGTACAGCGGGCTTGGGGTCGATAGCGCAAAGCGTACCGAAAAAGCTGCCATCTTTTAAAAGGATGGGCACCGAGATATAGCTTTGGAAACCATACTTAGCTGGGGTATGGTGATTCCGGAAGGTGTCGTCTAAATCTACATGGTCTATGATGACGGCCTCGTGGCTCTGCCTAATCTCGTCGCAAATAGTGGTCTCCAATATCAGTTCGCCGCCGGGCTCGAGGCCGAAAGAAATCTCGTCGCGCACGCAACAGGCTATCCAGCGGTCCTCTGTCACCCGTGCTATGGCCGCAAAGCCCATGCCGGTGCTTCGGCAAACAACCTCCAATATCGATTCTACGATAGGGATTTTGTTTACGGCATCAATGTCGGCTTGTATGTTTGCGGGTATGTTGCTCATACGATCTCAGCCCAATTTATAGATACCTACAATATTACTAATATTTACTATAGATTTAAAAAAACGGGCAGGCAGAAGTTTACCCAGTGACCGATAAGGCTGTGTTTTTGATAAATACCTTGTATATTTGATACAAATCATAATACACCATGCGTAAGCTGCTCACTTTGATGATGTTATTACCGGCCATTGCCTGTTTTGCCCAACGCAACCCTGCTGAACCTGATATGAGCAAACTTAACTGGCTAGTGGGTAAATGGATACGTACCAACGCAAGGCCTGGTACATCGGGCTACGAAAGCTGGGAGCGGGTATCCATCACCGAGATGAAGGGCATAGGCGCACGTATAAAAGCCGGCGACACCACCATAACCGAAAAAACCACCCTAATACTGAAAGACCACTTTATCTATTACGTGGCCGATGTAGCAGAGAACGAGAAGCCGGTTTATTTTAAGCTTACCCAACTGACAGATAACAGCTTTATATGCGAAAATCCGGAACACGACTTCCCGAAGGTTATTACCTACACGCTCAATGGTGATAAGCTGAAAGCCACCATATCCGGTAACGGCAAAGCAATAGATTACTTATTCGTGAAGGCCAAAGATTAGGCCGGGTGCTTGCTAATATTAATATAAAAAAGCCCGGAGCTTGCGCAAACCGAGCTTTCGACTAAAATAAAGCTTTACTCTTCAATAAATTCAACGGGCTCCAAATCTGCCAATTCTGCATCGGTAAACAAGCGCGACTGTATCAGGAACCTATTCCCGGTGGGTATCTCGATAGAAAAACTGGAGCCCCGGCCTTTGGTGATAGTAACCGTTAGTTGCGTGTGTTTCCAATATTCGAACTGATCTTTACTCATCCAAAATTCGCAGCTATCAATCTCGCCTAATTTCACATCGGCAGCGCCAAGTTTAAAATCGCCCTTTTCGAAACACATGGGCGATGAACCATCGCAGCAGCCACCGCTTTGGTGAAACATCAGCTCGCCGAAGCGATTTTTCAGGTCGGCAATAAGGGCGGATGCTTCCGATGATACCAATACTCTTTTTACCATTTATCCGGTTTTTTGGGCAAAATTACTTGCGTTTATTTCCGTGAATTTTCAATAATAGCCACCTTTTTGGTCGAAATTTCAGCCTTTTTTAATCCTAAAAGAACCCTAACTTATTTTTGTTGTAAGAGATGAGCATATTTTTGGTTTGGCGATAATGCTCCAGCATCATCTTGTGGTTCTCGCGCCCGAAGCCCGATTTTTTGTAACCACCGAAAGGCGCGTGGGCAGGGTAGGCGTGGTAATTATTTACCCACACCCGCCCGGCCTGTATTGCTCGCGGTACCTGGTAAATTTCGTGTGCGTCGCGGGTCCACACGCCGGCACCTAAACCGTACATGGTGTCGTTGGCAATGGTTATGGCCTCTTCGGTAGTTTTGAAAGTGGTAACGCAGGCAACCGGGCCAAATATCTCCTCCTGGAAGATGCGCATTTTGTTATTGCCCTTGAACAGGGTAGGCTGTATATAATAGCCCCCGTTCAGTTCGCCGTCCAGATTTTTTACCTCGCCGCCGCAAAGCACCTCGGCGCCCTCTTCCTTGCCTATCTTAAGGTACGATTGTATTTTTTCGTACTGGTCGTTACTTGCCTGCGCGCCCATCATGGTGCTATCGTCCAAGGGATCGCCCATTTTGATGGCGTTGGTGCGCTCTATAACTCTCGACATGAATTTGTCGTAAATATTCTCGTGCACCAAAATCCGAGATGGGCAGGTACAAACTTCGCCCTGGTTTAAGGCAAACATCACCGCACCTTCTATAGCTTTATCAAAAAACTCATCATCTTTATCGGCAACCGACTCGAAGAAGATGTTGGGCGATTTGCCCCCCAGCTCCATGGTAACCGGGATAAGGTTTTCTGATGCGTACTGCATAATTAATCGGCCGGTAGTAGTTTCACCGGTAAAGGATACTTTGGCTATGCGCGGAGATTGAGCCAAAGGCTTACCCGCCTCCGGCCCGAAGCCTGTCACGATGTTGAGCACGCCTGCGGGCAGGATATCTTTTATCAGATCCATCAAAATCATAATGGAAGTTGGCGTTTGCTCGGCAGGTTTTACCACGCAGCAGTTGCCCGCGGCAAGGGCAGGGGCAATCTTCCAGGTAGCCATCAGCAACGGGAAGTTCCAGGGGATAATCTGGCCCACTACGCCAAGCGGTTCGCTCAGTACGATGGATACAGTGAACTCATCGTGTTCGGATATGCCACCTTCTTCGGCGCGGATAACGCCGGCAAAATAGCGGAAATGGTCAATCACCAGCGGCAGGTCGGCGTTCTTGGTTTCGCGGATGGCCTTGCCATTGTCAATAGCTTCTACCACGGCCAGGTAATCTAAGTTAGCTTCGATGGTATCGGCAATTTTGTTGAGCACGCCTGCGCGGTAGGCTGCAGATGTTTTGCCCCAGGTTTTGAAGGCTTCGTGCGCGGCATCAAGCGCCAGCTCGATATCCTCTTTGGTAGAGCGGGCGGCCTGCGTAAACACCTTGCCATCAATTGGCGATATGTTATCAAAATATTCTCCTTTGACGGGCGGGACGAACTTGCCGCCAATAAAATTCTCGTACTTATCCTTAAAGGATGGTTTAGCATTGGTGCTCATAAATATTTTTTGTTTTAATTGGTTGGGCTAAGGTAGCCGGGCAGGCCATTGGGCATTTGCACGATGCTATCAATTGATAGCACAATGGTGTCAAAATATTTTTAGCGGTTGCAGGGGAGTTTAAATAGCCTTACTTTTAATTACCAATTCATAAGCCAATGCCCAACAGGAATTTGCTGTCTCCGCTGAGCCTGTCTAACGGAAAAGAACTGCATACGCTGGTAGAGAACCGCAAGGCCTATACCATGAACCATTGCGAACTGAACGTTTTCGAAACCTTTCAGCGGAGCGAACTGGTGCCTTTAACTTTTAGCGATCTGGTAATCACCAGCATGCTGCGGGGCAAAAAGGTGATGCACTTGTTTGATAAGCCCGGTTTTGATTACCTGCCCGGCGAAACGGTAATTGTACCGCCCAACATCACCATGACCATTGATTTCCCCGAGGCATCGGCCAGCCAGCCATCGCAATGCACGGCCCTGGCTATCAACCAGCAGGAGATACTGGACACGCTCGATTTTTTGAACGAGAATTACCCGCGCGAGGATAGCCGCGCCTGGCAGCTCAACTACAACCAGTTCCACTTTTTTAATAATTACGAACTGGCGCAACTCATCAATAAGCTCATCCGCATCAGCACCGGCGATGCGCTCACCAAAGATGTGTTGGCCAACCTTACGCTGAAGGAACTGCTCATCCGCATTATGCAGATGCAGAATTTTCACGAGGTGAAGGATAGCGCCCACGAACTGGCCGCCGGCAACCGTTTTGCTTACGTACTGGAATACATCAAAAATAACCTTACCAGCAAACTAAGCATAGATGCCCTTTGCCGCATGGCCTTTATGAGCAAGGCAAGCTTCTTCCGAGCCTTTAAGCACGAAATGGGTGTATCGCCGGTTGACTACATCATTAAAGAGCGCCTGCAATTTGCCAAACAATTGCTGAATAGCCCTTATAACAGTATCTCCGAAGCGTGCTTTAAAGCAGGTTTTAATAACCTCAACTATTTTAGCCGCGCCTTCCACAAAGTGGAGGGGATAACGCCGAGCCAGTATAAGCTGAGGGTGAAGCTGACGACACTGAATTAATTCTCCACAACGTCATTGCGAGCGAAGCGCGGCAATCATCGGCACGCAGGTCGAACGAGCAGAGCGGCTCTGCCTACCGATGATTATTAATGTATTTTATTGTTTTTAAAGGAATTAATGAGCTCCCTTCGGTCGGTTGTCCACGTCGCCCCACTTCTCAGCCCACCGCTGCTCCTCGCAAAGACGATGGGGTTATGGCCGCTCCGGTAATCACCTACTCACCCTCAATGCTTCAACACCCCCACAAAAAACTTCGCAGCCACATCCCCAACCTGTTGATGGATGGCCTTACGGTCCACCGACGCATCATCGTTGAAGTATATCCCGCCCGTTGGCTTCATCTCTGCCGAGCCTTCGTTTAGGAAAACGTAATGACCGGTTTTTCCGGGGATGGTGAGCAACTTACTTTTTGGTATCAGTTTATGGAAAGTTTTGGCGTTGGTGATAACGGGGGCAATGCTATCACTTTGCGCGCCTACGATATACATGGGGGCGGTTACGCGTTTTAGCTGCTGCCTGCTGATAAAACCCTGGCCTATGGCCGGGCAAATGGCGAAGAAGGCTTTGATGCGCCTATCCATCAGATCGGGACTGTTGCGGAATGATGCTGCTACCGCTTTATCGTCTATTTGGTTGGCCAGGTTTGGGAACTCGGGCAAGGTGATCTCTTTTTTGCCTTCAGTTGTCTTGGTGAATTTGTCTAATGCGTCGAGATCAAGTTTTCCGCCGGCAAGGGCAATCACCGTATAACCGCCGATGGAGAAACCCGCCGCGCCGATACGACCGGTATCTATCACGCTGCCGAAATCTTTATCCTGCAATAAGCCCGTGAGCACGAAGCTAACGTCCTGCGGGCGCTGCCATGGGGTTACGAAGTTAATGGCTATCTTATTATCGTAGGTGTTGCCCCAATGATCCACCGATGCCACGATGAAACCTTTCTGCACCAGTGCATCGGCCAGCCACTCCAGCGTGATGCGGCCGCCGCCCGTGCCGTGGGACAGCATGATAAGCGGATGTTTGCCCTCCGGGAGTTTGGCATCACGTATAGTGGAGATATGCACAAAAGGGTAGTGGGGGATAACAAAAGGTTCGCGGCTGTCATCGGTAGGGTACCAAATTTCGGTAACCAGCGGGCGTTGCCGGGCGGTATCATTAAACCTGATGGTGCGCTGGCCTATTTTTAGCTGCGCGCTTGCAAACAGGGGTAACAGGAGCGCTATGATGGTTATGATGTTTTTATGCGAGGCTGTATGTTTCATAAAGCAAAGCAAGCGATAAGTATCCGGCTCAAATTTGACAAATGTCAAATAATCAACTTTTTTTCGATTTCAGGCGGCTCAGGGTTTCCTGGGAGATGCCCAGGTACTCGGCGATGATTTTATTAGGCAGTCTTTGGATAAGCGTGGGGTTGGTTTCCATCAGCTGTTTGTAACGCTGCGTGGCATCCATGGTAATCAGGCTTTCGATACGTTTGATAGACGCGATATAATCCCGTTCCAGGTTGATGCGGTAAACACGCTCCCAGCCGGGCACCTCATCCAGCAAAGCCTTAAAATCTTTGTGGTTGATGTAAAGCGCTTCGGTTGGTTCGATACTTTGGATATAGGCCAGCGAAGGCTCCTGCAAGGTAAAACTAGGAAACGCCGTACCGAACCGGCCCTCTGTCACTAAAAAACGGGTAGATTCTTTACCGTTCACATCCATCATATAAATGCGCAGGCAGCCCGAGTTGACGAAATAGATGTACGGACAAACCTCCCCGGCAGAAAGCAGCAGCTCGTTCCTCCCCGTTTTCTTCAGCCTGAATTTTTGGCAAAAGGCCTCCAGCGTGGCCTCATCGGCAGCCATGTTGTGAGCAAGGAATTGTTTGAGTAGGGTGTACATTGGGTATGCAATATAGCAAATGTAAAATACGTCTCCGAGTACCCATCAGGGGTGCCCCTGAAAGAAAATGTGACGATGTTTAGGAGAAAGTGGTTCTGTTGCGCTTCGTTAGGAAAGTCAGTAGGTCGTGCAGCGTCTGTGGATGTTCATTTCTTTTGACAGCAAAAGAAACGAACCAAAGAAAACTGCCGGCTGCGCCCTGTTCAATTAAAGGCAGTGCTTTAGTAGCTTCAGTGGTTGCCGAACAGGCCAATGCCGGTTTTTTGCGGGCTTCGTTGGGTTCGGTGCGGGGAAGGCATTGCAACTGTTCGGTAGCTCTTAATTCGCGTCAAAAAAAAAGCACCGCCTTGCGGGCAGTGCTATTATGATTGATCGAAAACTATTGCTTAGGTGGTGTAGCCCAGTATCTTCAATACCTGTTTACTATTCTGCTCCTCGCCGAATACTTCGAAGTTGAAGGTTTCGTCGCGGTTGCGGCGGATGATGACGTGCTTTGGCGAGGGCAGCAGGCAGTGGTGTATGCCGCCGTAGCCGCTCAATACTTCCTGGTAGGCACCCGTGTTAAAGAAGCCCAGGTACTGCACCTTACGCGTTTTTGGCATAAATACACTGTTCATGTGCGCTTCCTGGTTGTAGTAGTCCTGCCCGTCGCAGGTGATGCCGCCAAGGTTTACGCGCTCGTATTCGCTATCCCAGTTGTTAACCGGCAAAAGGATGTATTTTTGATTCAATGCCCAAACATCGGGCAGGTTGGTAATAAAGCTGCCATCCAGCATCAGCCAGCGTTCGCGGTCGTTCTGTTGTTTGCGGCCCAATACTTTGTATAATATGCCCGAAGCCTCAGCCACGGTGTACTTGCCAAATTCGGTGATGATATCCGGCTCCATGGTATCGTGCTCGGCGCAGATTTCTTTTATACGGCTCACGATCTCGTTGATCATGTACTCGTAGTCGAAATCGAACACCAACGAATCTTTAAAAGGCATGCCGCCGCCAATGTCCAGCGTATCCAGAGCAGGGTTCACCTTTTTGAATTTGCAATACAGGGTAACGTATTTCTCCAGTTCGTTCCAGTAGTATGGGGTATCAGAAATACCGGAGTTAATGAAGAAATGCAGCAGTTTTACCTGGAAATTGGGGTTATCTTCAATTTTGTTATGGTAAAAATCAATCACATCCTCCATGCGCACGCCAAGTCGGGAGGTGTAGAACTGCGAATCGGGCTGCTCCTCGGCCGCTATGCGTATGCCCAGGTTGCAGGGAGTGTCTATATCAATTTCGTCGTCGTACAGGTTGAATTCTTCCTTGTTATCCAACACGGGGATAATATTGGTGAAGCCATCGTGCAGCATATCTATAATGTACTGCTTGTACTGAAAGGTTTTGAAGCCGTTGCAAATTACGGTCACCTCCTTATTGAGCGCGCCCTTTTTCTCCAGCGCATCTATCATCGGCATATCGAAAGCCGATGATGTCTCCAGGTGAATTTCGTTCTTCAGCGCCTCTTCTACAATGTGCTTAAAGTGCGAGCTTTTGGTACAATAGCAATATTTATAGCTGCCGCGGTAATCATTCTTGATGATGGCCTGCTGAAATAATAGTTTTGCCTGCTGTATCTTTTTAGTAATCATGGGCAGATAAGTGAAGCGTAAGGGCGTGCCGTACGTTTCTATCATCTCCATTAAATTTAAGTCCTGAAAGTAAAGTTCGTCCTCTATGATCTCGAAACCATCCTGAGGGAACCCAACGCTTAAGTCAAGAAATTCCTGGTAACTCTGCATTTATTAAAATTTTGGCAAAAATGTAATTTTAAAACGGATTTTTTGCGAAAATGTTGGGGTAATTTATAGGTGGATTGTAATTTGTTTGTGTATGTTAAGATTAGGTTAGGGTTTTGTAATTTTAATGGTAAGGGCAATTTGTTTCTCGCAAAGGCGCGAAGTCGCAAAGGGTTTAATTTTTTTGTTCGATAAACTTTTTTACATCTTGATAAGCTAGTTTATGTTTAGGCAGCAGAACTTGATTATAGAAACTATTTTCCTGGCGCAAGTATGCCAGTAGTACGTGCTCCGCATCGATCATGTCGCTGTTACATGCTTTAGCTTCGAGATAAGAATACTTGAGGCAATTTTCTGCAGAGCTCGACAATGGCACTTGGTCTAAATATAGCCTGGGTTTGTCATGGTCAAAAGTTGCTTCAATATCTTCTATCAATGCAAATACATCGAGTTTAAATCGCTTGAAAATCTTCAGGATTTGCTCGCTTTTATTGGTTTGCTTTAACGATTCGTCAATGATTGCTAACAGTAAATGTTCCGAACCAATATATTCTTCTCCATATTGCATGGCCAGTTTCCCCGACGATTTAATAATGTCTTTAACTAAGGCTGTAAACTCTATTGTTGGCATGGCTAAAAATACCGAAAGTATCGGTATCTGATTTGCTTAATTCAATTTTTGGCGATGCGTGCTGCCCGGACGCGAAAGGGCAAAGACTTTTGAGAAGAGGCATTTGAATTTATTAACATGTATCTTTAATTATGATTAGCCAGGAAGAAAAAGACTTGATATTAAATACATACAAGTGGATAAAGGTGCCAAAGTTTGTAGACGATGATACTTTACCATGGGATGAAAGGTGCAAGCGATTAAATGAGCATCATATTCGGGAGACCACTTTTTTGATTGAGAAAGTTAGGGAGTTAGTGGTATTATTATAGTTATTATTCTTTGGGCGATGCCTGCGGCCCGGGCTTTCCAGGGCTGCGCTGCGCTTCGGCCACGTTTGCCCCGCTCATGCCTTTCCCGCACGTGGCTTCCCCTTTCAATCCCTATCGCATTTTATTCTGCTTCAATCCCTTTCATATTCTTAACCCACCTACAAAGCTCCCGCTTCGGGCCAGTTGCTCCAGTGCGAATTGGGCTCTAACGTCGGCTGATATTTCGACGCATCGCCGGTTACGATTACCTCGGCTATCTGCTGCCAGGTTTCGTAGCTGCTGGGGCGTTTTTCCCATTCCTCCGCGTTCATCCTGGCAGATAGGGCGAGTTCGCGTTCAATCATCGCCTTTACATCGGGGATGCTTTGATCGAAGCGGGCCAGCATCTCGGGGCTTTCAAAAGGCGATTTCGACTGGCTGAACGTTTGATGGTACCACTCATCAATTACCAATATTTTCTCTAAATCTTTTGGGATATATTCATATAGTTCCTCATCCGTAGCTCGAAACAAGTCGGCATGTTTTAATATCAGCAATCTGCCGGCTTCTTCGGCACTTATTTCATCGGGCTCGTATTCTTTTAGTTCTATGTCGGCATTGGCGTAATCCTGCAGGTTATGCGATAACAGTACCTGTTGCCCGCGCACCAGCCAATATGCTGCATCGGGGTTTAAAGAATCTATTTCTACCGTTTCATTGAAGTTATCCCAGTCGATAGGGTAGGCCATATAGTAATTGTAGTTATTGCCATCTTCGCTGATGCGCTCAGTGAGGCAGTTGCCAAAATAGCGTATCTCCAGGGCAATGATGCTGCCACGCGGGTTATAGCCCAACACTTCTGAAACGATGGCCCAGCGGCCATCATCTCTGCGGAATACGTTCAGGCGACTATCAATCGTAAAAATATACGGATGCTCCAGCGTGGTGAAATTATACATGCCGGTCGTATCGCAATTATCTAACGTGGAAAGGATTTCTTCTGTGGTGAGCATCAAAGTAGGCGGCTGTTTTAGTGGTTTATTGATAATGACTAGCGTTAACTTTATTTTAGGGCAGGTCGGTGTAAATAACCTGTTCGTTGGCAACTTTCAATAAGGGCTTATTAGTTATCTCGCAAACGGCAATGAATTTGCGGTTATCTACCCATAACTCTTTGTTAACCGGTAGCTGCGCAACGCCAACCTTTATTATTTTGTTAGGATAATCCCACTCGCATTTCCAAATTACATGCCGGGGTTCCATCTCGGCAATCTTTGGGTCATCGTACATGTGATGCGGATAACCGTACAGCGTAGTAAAATAGTCTATCAAATCGCCGGTGCAGGTTTTAATATTGGTGTCGAATTTTGGCTGCCCCACTTCGTACGACCGTAATTGCAACCTGTACATGCGCCGGTCTTTCGGGATAAAAAAGGGATGCAGGGCGAAAATCGAATTACCTACCATAGCGATGGTATCTTTTGCAAGCTTGTCGTATTCCTTATCCGTCATCCCGAAGTGAGCTTTTTCAAAAGCAGCAGTATCCGGCAAAGAAGGCTTGTCGTAATCCGTTTTCCGGGGCCCACCGCATGAAGCGAGGCTTATTCCCAGGACGAACATAAGCCATAGGGCATGAATCGTAGTTTTTATATTTGTTTCCACTTGTGCTTGCTATATCGGTTGCTACTGCAATATAGGAATTATCAGAACGTATCAATAAAAAAGTCCCCCTGCACCAACAGGCGCCGGGGGACATCTCGTAAACTCCGATAATTACAGCCCAAACCCGTAAGCCACGCGTAAGCCCAGTGTACTATAATGCCTGCCCTGGCCCGAATAGTTTTCGTACCGCGCGCCAACATCCCAGTTTTTTGAGGCAAAGCCGATGCCTGGCGCTGCGAGCAGTTTAGTAGCGCGCCCTCCGGTGGCGGTGTTGATACCTACGCCGTTGTTGATTTCGAAACCGGCGCCAACCTCGGCCCCTAAATAAATATTTTTGAGGATAAAGGCTTTCAACCCGAATTTTGCGGGTATCATATCCTGGTAATTGGACTTGTATGGGTCGTTCAACCCATATTGCATCGTTTTAGAAAAGAACCGGTAATAACCCGTGGTAAAAGTTACCGCCACCCTGTTCGATAGCCCATATTGCAGCTGCGGCGTAATACCCAGGCCAACGTTAGAAGTTAACGTATGGAAGATGCCGGTAGGTGCCAGTCCATCTAACCCGATGCTGAAATTGAACTTACCCGCCGGCGTGCTTTGTGCAAAGCTGTTTACACCGATGAATAATAATACTGCGGTAAACACCGCCACTGCAAGTTTTTGTGCTGTTTTCATAATGTGATATTTTCGTTTTGATTTTATCTGAAACGAAAATATTTTCCTATGAATACTTACAAGGCGTGTATTTAACAATGTTTAACAAAGAGGCATTAATAATGAGGGCTCATTGAAGTAATCACATCAAATCTTTTAAAAGCTGTTCCACCTCGTCGCCGAACCTTTCGGTAAAACCATATTTTAAAGCCAGTTCAAAATTCTTAATGGCATCGGGTTTATTGTCGGTTTCCATATCAATTATTCCTTTGTTCCGGTATGCGTAGCTATTGCTTTTGTCTAACCCCAGGGATTTGTTGATAAGCCCCAGCCCTTCATCAGTATTGCCAAGCTTATACATTACAAAACCCAGGTTATTTAGGGAGTATGCAAACGTCGGGTCTTCTTTAACAGCACTTTCAAAATAGGGAGCGGCCTTTTCAAATTGCCCCTGCTTGAGCATATTGAATCCCTGGTTATTTAAAAAACCTATATTTTGTGGTTCCTCAAGCAATAAACTGTCAAGTATCCCGGCCGATTCGTCGTAAGCCCCGGTCATGGTGTACACATACGACAGTAGCAACCGGTAATTGAGGGAGTCTGGTTTTTCGGCAATCAGTTTTTTCAATCCCGTTACCGACTCATCAAAATTTAATAGGTTTATATGGCAATAAATTTGCAGGGCACTCAATTCCAGGTTACCCGGAAATAAGGTAAGCGCAACAGCGCATATTTCGCCGCAATCCTTATACTGCCGGTACGCATACAAATTGTGGGCATTGTGCCGGAGGCGTAGCAACTCCCTCTTTTTGCCTGCTAAAAGGAAAAAGAACAGTTCCGATTTATTGTAAGGCTTGTTGCGTATTTGCTTTAAAGCAGGTGGCAGTTTGGCTATAGGGTTGCTGAAGTAGTCCGACGTAATATCGCTGATGGTAATACCTGCTTTGCTGAAGGCTTTACTAATGTCGTTTTCGAAGCTTAAAAATGCCAGCAGCAGATGGACGGTGTCTGCAGCCGGGCGTTTATCTAAAGCGGCAATTTTGAAGCTATGCTTGCAGGCCCGTTCCGCATCTACAGTAAGCGCCACTTTATCATTAGCAGTTTGTGTCGCTGTTGCGGGAAATGCGGCCTTTACCTTTTCTGTCCACCATTCCGTATCGCAATGCTCCAGATAAGGCGATGCCAAACACTTAAGTTGCAACATCGCCACAAAGATGTGTGTACAGCTGATGAACCCATGTTTCCAGGCGATAGATAATTTCCTCGATTCGGTTATGATGGGTTGAAGGTCAGGAGAGATGTTGTTTGCCATAAAACTTTCGTGCACACAAATAGGGTTTAAGCGATGCTTTTCAATAGGATACCTGAGTGTATTATGTATTTTTTTCTGTTCTCGTCCCGTTAATCCTCTTTATCAATGCTTTGCCCAGGTTGATGCCGGGCTTCTCTACCAGTTTTTCGGAGATGATGGCTACCAACATCGACAAAAAGATGGCCTGCACCAGGTTGATGAGGAAGATGAGGTTTACATTTACCCGCAGGCCTAGCGCGCTGCTTATTTTGGTGGAAACCGTATAGGCGAATACGAAATGGAAGATGTAGATAGAATAAGACAATTGCCCTATGCGCGTAAGCAAAGGGATTTTGAATTGGGCCTGCTTGAAAAGCGTGAACAGGAAAATGAACGAAATGCCGGCGATGAAAATAGGCAGGGTGATATTGTTCTTGAGCGTGAACAGCAGATACATCGCCAACAGGAACAAGCCCAGGAAACAAACGGCACTAACCACGTTAGAGAACTTGATATCCTTTAGCCTATCCAGGAAGAAGAAACTAATGCCGATGATAAACACAGGCATCTCGTTAAAGATAGAGGCATAAAAAAAGTGATTGGTAAAAACTTCCTGATGGTAGATGAGGTAGCAAACAGCCACGTAAACGTGGGCTAAAACCAGCGCCAGCAAAGGCAGGATAAAGTAAACAGGCTTTTTTACGCGGGTAAATAAAGCGAATATAGCCGGGAAAACCACATAAAATACCATCTCGGTACCGATGGACCAGCCGCCGGGCACGATGGTATTGTTAGCCTTATCTACAAAACCATGAATGAAGAAGACATTGCAGAGGATATTGAAGGCGGTATAATCTACACCGGGGGGCTGGTAATAATGGGGTTTAAGCAAGCCGTTCACATCCAGCAGGAAATACAGGGCGATACCCACATAATACAACGGAGCTATACGAAAGAACCTGCGGATATAGAAATTGGAAACGTGATTTTCATCGTGCCGCGCGCTCATAGATAAGCATAGCGTATAGGCTGATAAAAAGAAGAACAGTTGCACGCCGATCCTGCCCAGTAACAAAATCTGTTGTACAAAACCGTTGATATGCGTAGCATTTACAGCAACATGCGTAATAACTACCAGTATAATAGCTACGCCCCTTAACTGATCTATATGCTGTAACTTTTGCGGTGGCTTTGAGGTTGTCGCCGCTGCTGCCGGTTGTTGGGCCATGGTGCTTTTATAAGGTAACACAATAATAGCAATATAAAATGTAAGCAGGAAGGCTTTATGGTTTTGGGGCGCCGGGTTGGAGAAGATCATGTTTGCATTCGGTGTAAACCCACATCCGGATTAATAGCTAAAAGGGTAAACTCAATGCAGGATTAGACATTAACCCATCGCGAATTGGTGTTTCCAAAGTTTTCCACTTTCGGCCAAAAAAGTGTTTTGCTCGTTTTTGCTGTTTTTCTTTAAGTATCTAATGCCGAATTTATTGCATAGTTTACTTAAACAATGGGGATGTTCTAAAGTGTTCCACTAAAAACACGCAACTATTTGATAATCAATAGCTATTTGAAAAATAGTGTTCCGCATTCAAAGTGGAACACTTTGTGGCTTTACTGACGGAAAAAACTGTATGTTTAAGCAGCTAAAACGCTGCGCAGAAAAATAAGATATTTTACAAAGGTTTGTCCAATACCGGCATTGCCAATCGTCATTCGGTTTTTAACAATTAAACTAAAAGCATCATGAAAGATTTCCTTCTTGTTTACCGGAGCAACTTTTCGCCCGTACCAACCGCCTCACCCGAAGAAATGCAGGCAATGACCAAAAAATGGATGGACTGGGTAGGCAGCATTGCCGCCCAAAACAAACTGGTTGACCGCGGCAATCGCCTCAATGCCGAAGCGCGCGTGGTAAAACCCGGCGACGTAGTTACCGATGGCCCCTATATGGAAATAAAGGAAGCTATTGCCGGTTACTCCATCATCAAAACCGAAACCATTGAAGAGGCTACGGAAATTGCCAAGGGTTGCCCCATATTTTTGGTTGGCGGCAGCGTAGAGGTACGCGAAATTGGCGTTATGGCCGTTTCGTAATCGTCTGAACCAGGATTTCGGGATTTTAGGATTTACCGGATATAAAAAGGCAGGTGACCCAAAATTAGGTTGTGGAAACCTTATTTTTATTTTGCATCGTATGAATCCTAAAATCCCCTGAATCCTGGTTCAGATATTTTTATGCAGCAACAAGAACTCATACCGCACCTGTTCCGAACCGAGTACCGGAAGATAACGGCGGTGCTATGCAAGCTTTTCGGCATCGATAAGATAGAAATTGCGGAAGATATCGCCAGCGACACCTTCCTGCACGCATCAGAACTATGGGGCCTGCGCGGCCTGCCCGAAAACCCGGTAGCCTGGCTGTACACCGTGGCCAAAAACAAAGCCAAAGACTACCTTAAGCGCGATACGCTTTACCACAATAAAATAGTGCAGCAGGTGCAGCGCGCCACATCGGAATTGCAGGAGCCCGATATCGACCTCTCTGACCAGAACATCAAGGATAGCCAGTTGCAGATGATGTTTGCTATTTGCCACCCCGCTATACCACCCGAAGCGCAGATAGGCCTCTCGCTGCGCATACTCTGCGGCTTCGGCATAGATGAGATTGCTGCTGCCTTCTTAAGCAACAAAGAAACCATCAACAAACGGCTTCACAGGGCAAAGGAGAAGCTACGCGAACTTAACGTAAAGATAGAGCTGCCCGGCGAAGCCGAAATAAACCAGCGGCTGGATACCGTGCTGGCAACGCTTTACCTGCTTTTTAACGAGGGCTATTATTCGCAGGCCCGCGATGTTACCCTACGGAAGGACGTATCGTTGGAGGCTATGCGGCTTACCCACCTGCTCACCGGCGATCGGGCAACCAACAAGCCTGCAGTACACGCCCTGCTGGCGCTCATGAGCTTCCACGCCTCGCGATTTGAGGCGCGGCTGGGCCAAAACGGCGAAACCGTGCTCTATCACGACCAGGACGAGAACCTTTGGGATGCCGAACTGGTAAAGCAGGGTGAATACTTTATGCAGCTAAGCTGGGAGGGGGACACCATAAGCAAATACCACCTGGAAGCCGGCATAGCCTACTGGCACACCATTAAAGCCGATAGCGCCGAAAAATGGGAAACCATATTGCAGTTTTATAACCAGCTTTTGATTCTCCAATACTCGCCCATGGCCGCGCTGAACCGTACCTATGCGCTAGCCAAGGCCAACGGCAAACAGGAAGCAATTGCTGAAGCCGAGAAACTGGGCCTTACCGGCAACCACTTGTACCACTCGCTGCTTGGCGAATTATATAGCGGTGTTGATAATATTAAGGCGGTGGAGCATCTAAAAACCGCGCTGAAGTTGGCAAAATCGAAAGGGGATAGGGAAGTGTTGGAGAAGAAGATTGCGGGGATAAAATTGTAGATTGCCTTTAAATACGCTAACGTGAAATACCTGTGCAAGTTCTAATCGTTTTTATACATGGTATCTGTGCAGGGCAGGTGAAAGTTTAAGATTCATCCCGTAATTTACGTATTTGCTCCAGTGCCATTACATCGATTTGGTCTTTTGGGCGGTTGACCATTTTTTTATTTTCAATAAGTTGATTGATATGTAAAAATGGGACGCTTACACCGTCGATATCAGCTGTAGATGCCATCTGTAAACACTCCCCAAATGAATACCCTTCTAAGCCTTTCATCTCAATAAGTATATCAAGCCGGAGATTGTTATTTAAATAAAAATCGGTCCAACCCGGTATGAATTGCATATACTCAATCATGGGGTAGTCGCCCATATTGCATGCTATAAATGCTTTGCGTAATGCCTGCCTATTTTCTAAAGTGTCTTTAAGCCATATATCTAAGTCGCCAGTAAAGCGTTGGTAGCCATGTAAATTGATAGCGTATCCCCCAATCATAATATATTCAACGCTGTTATCCTGAAGCGCTTTCCAAAAAGCTAATATTTCCTCGTCGAAGATATCCAAGGTTATTTAGAAATAAACGGTTTATGTGTAACCACAGCCTTATTCATGGTTTGCTGTATTTTATATAGCCGGGTGGCCATTTCAAAGCGTTCTTTATGGCTGCGTTTTAAACCCTCTTTCAGTAGTTCAATTTCGGCTTCGTCAAGTGTTTGCTTTTTCTTTTCCACACTCAAATTTAGTTAAAATTATATAAATGTTGAATTGTTGCAGTAAGTGGGCCTTGCAAAATTACCTCATGCCAATAAATGTAATAATTCCACGCCGGAATGATTTTTTTATTGAAATTAGCAGCCATCAATTTACCGCCAACATGACCGACGAATTAAAACAGTATATCAGCAGCTATGCCACCTTTCCAGAGGCGGAGCTGAGCGATATCGTGAGCCGGTTTAAGGAGCGCAAGGTTGCCAAAAACGATTTCCTGCTTCGCGAAGGCACCGTATGCCAGGATCTGGTTTTTGTGCAGGAGGGCTGTCTGCGTTTGTATTATATGGATGATGATGTAGAAATTTCTGTATGGTTTGCTTTCCCCGATTCTTCGGCCATCGATATCTATAGCTTCATTAGCGATAAGCCCTCCAACTACTTTTTGCAGGCCATAGAGGATAGCACCATCTGGTACCTGCCCAAGGCCGAACTGGAAACACTTTATGCCCGGTTTCCCACCATGCAGGAGATGATGCGTAAGTTTTGGGAGGATGCCGTGCTTAACCTTATCGACCGCTTTACGGCGCTACAGCGCGATAGTGCTGAAAAACGGTACCTCGACCTGATGGCCAAGCCGCCTTACCTGCAAAAGATACCGCAGAAGTACCTGGCATCCTTCATCGGCGTTACGCCAACTTCCTTAAGCCGTATCCGTAAAGGTATCCGCTAAGCTTTTACGCACGTTCGGGCCGATGTAACCGAACGAATACGCCGGGGCATCAAAAAGGCCATTGCAATCCTGCCCGGCATTTTATGCGCCATGTTGCGCAATCTTTTGCTTAAAAYATTATCTTTAGTGCCATAACTCAATCTATTCGTTAAAGCATGCATTTCTTCCTCTTTTCTGCCGCATTTTTATTGATAATGCGTGTGCGTAAAGTAATTAAATTTACGCCTTTACGCCCTAAATGGAGCACAATACTCAATATATCCGCAGCATTGGTATGGGTGGTATTCGGGGTGGCCGACAAGATTAAGGACCCATACGACGAGCTTTTCGGTGCCGCATTTTTAGCAGCCCTTCTCATCTATCAACGCAAAGAGGACGATTTTAAGATGATGCGATACTATGCCGAAGCGCATTATCCGCTGGTTATTGTGGCGGTGATAAATGCTTTGGTGCATATAATAGCTCCTAAGTTTTATGATGACAATGCAGTCGTTTTTGTGGTTATCCTATTGCTTGCTTTTTCATGGATATTCGCTCGCTGGGCAACCTCCAAAAAACAAGAAGAGGAGTTCAGGGCCATTAACCAACAGAATGTAATATTAGATAAACTGGTTGCCGAGCGTACCGCCGAGCTAACCAGGCAAAAAGACGAATTACAGGAAGCCGTAAAGCTGCTGCAAACTACCCAGCAACAACTGATACAATCAGAAAAACTGGCCTCCCTGGGCGAACTTACCGCCGGCATTGCGCACGAGATACAGAACCCGCTCAACTTCGTGAACAACTTTAGCGAGGTTAGTATGGAACTGATAGATGAAATGGGCGAGGAGCTAGCGAAAGGCGATACCGAAGAAGCAATGGCTATTGCTAACGACATTAAACAAAACCTGGAGAAGATACGCCACCACGGCAAACGCGCTGATGGTATAGTAAAAGGCATGCTTCAGCATAGCCGTGCCAGCAGCGACGTGCAGGAACCTACCAACCTTAACAACCTGGCCGATGAATACCTGCGCCTGGCCTATCACGGATTGCGCGCTAAAGACAAAAGCTTCAATGCCGAGCTCGTCACGCATTTCGACGCTGCACTGCCGATAGTGAACATCGTTCCGCAGGATGTGGGCCGGGTGTTGCTCAATATGTTCAACAATGCTTTTTACGCGGTGCAGCAAAAACAAAAAGCCGGCGCAGCAGGCTTTAAGCCTACCGTTGAAGTAAGCACGGCTACAAAAGGCAAGGAAATAGAAATAAGGGTGAAGGATAATGGTACCGGCATCCCCGAGGAAATTAAGGACAAAATATTGCAACCCTTCTTCACCACAAAACCAACCGGCCAGGGTACCGGGCTTGGCCTGTCTTTAAGTTATGATATTATTGTTAAGGCCCATGGCGGGCAAATAGATATCGAATCGGTAGAAGGGGAATACACCACTTTTATCATCAAATTACCGTTGTAACGCGCCGGCTATATGAGGAAGTGCCACCTGCTTTGCTTGCTTTTTATTTTCTTGTCGCCCATGCTGCGCGCCCAAACGGGTTTGCCGCAGGTTTACCTTATTAAAACCGATAGCGCAGATTTTACAGGACTGGAGGATAAGAATTATCAAATCCTGCCAGACCCCTCAACAAAACTTACCTTCGCACAGGTTAGGGTAATGCCATTTACGCCCATAACAAACGAAGTTTATCGCATAAAAGATTTTAACACGAAAGTTTACTGGTGCAAATTCAGTTTTAGAAACACGCTTGGCAAACCTGTGAATGTGGCCTTAATTGGTTCGATATCACGGTTAGACGTTTTTGGCATCGATAGCATGGGTGTTGTTACCCAAAAAACTACCGGGTATGATGTGCCCTGGTCGCAGCGTTCGGGTTTAAAACGGTTCAGGCAGGTGGTTTACGCCATGCAGCCGGGTGAGCAAATAACTTTTTTTGAGCGGCAATACATCGATTTTAAATTAGACAGGCGAATTAGCGTAGACGTTGTTTTTAAATTATTGAAAAACGAACAACGCGATGCTTTGGATTTTTACGAGGACCGTTTAAAAGATGTAAGCATCATCTCATTCCTGTGCGGCATTCTCATCCTCGCATCACTTGTAAACCTGTTTTTTTACAGCGTAAGCCGCGAAAAGGTACACTTGTACTTTGCTCTTTTTGGCTTTTTTTACTCGCTGCTCGCGGGTAATTACCCGTTGTACGATGTCTTTTTTAAGGAAATTCCGGTGCTATCGCGGTTCAATTTCGTTCTCGCGTCGTTTTGTGGGCTTTTTCTATGGAAATTCCTGTCGGTATTTTACAAGGCTACAATGCTCTACCCGCGTTGGTATAAGGTGAGCAATTACCTTAGCTATTGCATATTTGTATCAGCTATTAATATGCTATTGCCTTCAATTATAACGAATATCGCATTATCGGGAGTTTTGGCTAGCATAGTAGCTTTATTTATTGTAAACGCGTTTGTTATACTCTCATTTAGCTTATTCAAAAGTAAAGAGGAAAAGGTATTTAAATTGGTTACCGCGCTGCCATTTTTGTTTATTGGCATTGTTTACCTCATTGCCGATATTATTTACGGTACAGGCGCGGGTGCAAACAACGGCTTTGTGATATTTGTGCATACTTATGGCGGTGATATCACCCTGCTTTGCTTTTACTGGTTGGTAATATTGTTCCTGTGGAAGATGATCCAGCGTTTTCAAATCTTGCAAAAGCAAATCTTGCAGGAAGCACTGGAACGCGAAGTGCTGGCCCGTGAACACGAGGCCGAGCGCCTGGAGCTGATTGCCTCGCAGAAAGTAGAGCTGGAGCAGCAGGTTATCGAACGCACCGCAGAGCTACACCAATCTCTTACCGACCTGAAGCAGACCCAAAACCAGTTGGTGCAATCTGAAAAAATGGCATCGTTGGGCGAGCTTACAGCCGGCATTGCCCACGAGATACAAAACCCGCTCAACTTCGTCAATAATTTCTCGGAGGTGAGTGTAGAATTGCTGGACGAACTGGAAGTGGAGTTGAATAGAGGCGACACAGAAGAAGCCATTGCCATTGCCGGCGATGTAAAACAAAACCTGGTAAAAATACTGCACCACGGCAAACGCGCCGATGGCATTGTAAAAGGCATGCTGCAGCACAGCCGTGCTACGGGTGGCGCAAAAGAACTTGCCGATATTAATAAATTGGCAGAGGAGTACCTTCGGCTTGCATACCACGGCCTGCGGGCAAAAGATAAAACCTTCAACGCCGAATTGATAACTGATTTTGATCAAAACTTGCCGCTGGTAAATGTTGTGCCGCAGGATATCGGCCGTGTACTGCTCAACCTGTTCACCAACGCGTTTTACGCGGTTCAACAAAAGCAGAAAACTGCGGGATCCGACTATAAACCGGCTATATCTATCAGAACATTCGCTTCTCCGTTAGCCAACGGAGGTCGGGGGGCTGTAGTTGTTGTCCGTGATAACGGCATCGGCATCCCGGAAAATATCAAGGATAAGATATTGCAGCCTTTCTTCACCACCAAGCCAACCGGCGAGGGCACGGGGCTGGGCTTATCGCTCAGTTATGATATTATTGTGAAAGCACATGGTGGCAAAATTGAGATAGAAAGTAAAGAGGGGGAATACACAGAATTTACAATTTCCATCCCGGCTACAACTTAAAACAGCTATATTTACAAAGCTTATGAAGATATTGGTAGTAGACGATGAAGCGGACGTGCAGCCGCTTTTTTTGCAGCGTTTCCGTAAAGAAATACGTAACAGCGAGATAGAGTTCAGTTTTGCCCAGTCGGGCGAAGAGGCGTTAAATTACCTGCATCAGAAGCAGTCTGAAGTGGTGCTTATCCTTAGCGATATCAATATGCCCGGCATGAGTGGTATCGAGCTGCTTGGCCACATCCGCGAGGATTTCCACAGTCCGCCGCCGCCAGTGGTGATGATGATAACCGCCTATGGCGACGAAGAGAACCACCGCCAGGCTATGGAAAAAGGCGCCAACGACTTTTTAACCAAGCCATTGGATTTTAACCTATTGAAAGAAAAACTAAAAACCTATACCGAGCAATAATGGCCAAGATATTAGTAGTAGATGACGAGGCTGACCTGGAACTGCTGGTAAAACAAAAGTTCAGGAAAAAGATAAGGGAGAATATCTACGAATTCGTATTCGCGCAAAACGGCGAAGAGGCCCTGGAAAGAGTAAAGGAGCATCCCGACCTGGATATTATCCTCAGCGATATCAACATGCCCATAATGGATGGGCTTACCCTGTTAAGCCGATTGCCCGAGGCAAACCCTATGGTAAAGGCGGTGGTGGTATCGGCATATGGCGATATGCAAAATATACGTGTGGCCATGAACCGCGGCGCCTTCGATTTTGTAACTAAGCCCGTAGATTTTGAGGACCTGGACCTGACGATGGAGAAAACCATTCTCCACGTGAAACAATTGCAGGAAACCATCAAAGCCATCAAAGAGAACAACATCCTGAAGATGTACGTGGATGAGAACGTGCTCAACTTCATGACGCACAAGGAATTTGAAAACAGCCTGCTAAAGAACGAAACCATCGATGCCACCATTATGTTCGTTGATGTGTGCGGCTTTACCGCCATTACCGAGAACGTACCGGCCAATACCGTGGTAACGCTCATCAATAACCTGTTCGATCATATCGTAAAAGAAATAGTGGCACAGGGCGGGCATGTGGATAAATTTATGGGCGACGCCGTAATGGCCGTTTTCCGTGGTAATTACCATTTGGATAGGGCTATTGATGCCGCCCTCGCTGCCCGCGCCCATATAGCTGGCATGGATTCCGTACACGCCGGCGATAAAGAATACCGGCCACAGATTGCCATTGGCATCAATGCGGGCGAGGTTATATCGGGCAATATCGGCTCGGCTTCTTTAAAGCGCCTGGATTATACCGTTATAGGCGATGCCGTAAATTTGGCGCAACGCCTGCAGTCGGCGGCAAAAGCAGGGCAGATTATCATCTCCGAAGAAACTTTCCATAAAGCCAAGGAATCGTTCAGCTGCGAAAAAATAGGCGAAGTAAACCTCAAGAACAAAGCCAAACCCGTTACCATATACGAAGTATTGGAATAGGCGTAGGCGAAGACCGAATAAGGGATTACTGAATTTTGGTTTAGTGTACCACTCACCAGCCTTTACATCTTCCGCTGCGCTTTTTCCCAAACGGAGCTTTGCTTTTTGGTGAAATAACGGATAATGCCCGCCAGCACTGCATAGTTCATTACGCAGAAGTAATAGGGCACAAACAGGGCCTTTACGCGGATATGCCTTTTCTCCATAATAAAGCCTAAAAAAGCTAACAGGTAAAAGAACACCTGCCCGGCAAATAAAAGCTGGTAAATAATGCCCTGCCCCGCAAAAGCCAAGGCAAAGTTGGTGATGAGGGCTAATATCAAAAAGAAGGGCGTAACCGTCCAACGTAGCACGCGATGGCTCACGTATTGGAAGGATAGCAGAGGGTATTTAAACGAGAACAGGAGGGGCTTCAGCCTCAGGATAGATTGCATGCCGCCTGCGGCTATGCGTATTTTGCGTTTAAGTTCTTCAGCAACGTTTTCAGATGCGGTTTCCAGCGCGTAAGCTTCCGGTTCGTAAATAATGCGGTAGCCTTTAGCGGCTATCAGCATCGATATCATAAAATCGTCCAACACGGTATCCGGCGGCACATCCTGGTACAGGCTACGCCTCACGCTGAACAATTCGCCCGCGGCACCCACTACCGAGTACAGTTCCGAATCCCACTTCTTCAGCGCCGATTCGTATTTCCAGTAAAAACCTTCGCCGGCGGCGCTGGCATCGGCGTTAGCATCAATCTGTACGCGTTTTTCACCGGCAACGCTGCCTACGGTTGGGTCGGCATAATGCCGGCATATCTTCCTGATGGCTTCGGGATTCAAAAAGGTGTTGGCATCGGTAAAAACTACGGCTTCGGTATCTACGTATTCCATGGCGCGGTGCACGGCGGCGATCTTGCCTGCACGCTCCGGGCGGTGCAAAAGTTGTATCTGCGCGTACTGGCTTATGATTTCGGCAGTACGGTCAGATGAGCCATCCGTGACGAAAACCAGCTTCAGCTTACCTGCGGGATAGTTCAGGGCCAGGCTGTTGGCAATCTTTTGGCTGATGAAATGCTCTTCGTTGTAGGCTGCAACCACCAGGGTGCAATAGGGCAGCAGTTCGTCGGCAATATCAGTTGGCACTTTGCGGCCTTTTACGGCCCGTTTTATCTTGATGATAATAAGCAGCAGTATGCCATAACCCACAAAGGTATAGAAGGCAATGAACAGGCTGAGCCAGAATGCGATTTTCATGAAACTTTATTGATGGTGTAGCCTAATTCGGTACTGGTTTTTTTATGGGTGATGTTCCACCATATGGCGCGAAAAAGCAGGCCGATGAAGTTATAACGTTTCTCTTTAATGTATTTGATCAGGTTGCGCGGTACCACCATCACCATAAAGTATATATAAAACACAAAGGCCTTAAAGGCAGGCGCATTGTGGCGGATGAAAAGGATGCGGTTGCGGTTCATGAAATATTCCTTGAACGGGCTGTTCTTGCCCACCGTCATCGATTCTTTGTGATAGATAACCGCGCCGCCGTGTACCCAGGCCTGGTAGCCCGATTTGTTGATGCGCTCGCCCCAATCTACCTCTTCGTAGTAGATAAAAAAGTTATCGGCCATCAGTCCGGCTTTTTCGCAGGTTTCGCGCTTTACCATCATGGCACCACCATGGCAGTAGCCGGTTTGGCCCAAAAAGTTATCGTATTGGCCGGTGTCTTTTTCGCCTTTGCCAACGGCCCGGTTACGGCAGGTATAATAATCTACCAGGGTAAAGCCCATGTACTGGATCAGGCTCCGGTCGAAATCGTAAACCAGCTTGGGCGATATGATGCCCACCTCTGGGTGCGTATCCAGCACATCAACCAGTTTCTGCACCAGGCCGGGCGAAAATTCGGTATCGTTGTTCACCAAAAAATAATAATCGCCGGTGGCTGGTTTTATGCCGATATTATTGCCGCCAGAGAAACCCAAATTGGCTTCGGAGCGTATAAACTTAACGTTAGGGTATTTGGGCGCCCATTTAGGCACGGGGTTTACGGTACTGCCATTATCTACCACAATTACCTCCAGATTTTCGTAGGTGTTGGTTTCTGCGATAGAATCTAACAGCTCCTCTGTTATCTTATCCTGGTTGAAATTGATGGTAACTACGGAAACCCTTTTCATGCAATTGTTTTGTTGTGTGTTTTACGCTATAATATTAGCAAAAGTTAGGCATTTTATAAGGAAAATTCACTTTGGACGATAAACAACTCATTGATGATGCGGACCTGCTGGAGACCAAGGCAGAGGAACTGATGCTTTTGCTGCGCAAAGGAGGGATGGATGTAGACCGCATGAAAGCCATACAGCAAAAAGTTATCAACGCTTTCGATGCCGCATCGCTGCCCCAAAAGATAGAAGCATTTAAAGAGCTTGATACCAATCAGGATAGGCTGGAGTTACTCAATAGTTTCGAGTACCTGCTTTCGCAGCACCAGCTGGATAGCGAAGTTACCAAAAAGTTCATCACCCGCGAACGCGTCAAAAAAATGGTGGTCGTCATCATCGGCATCATTATGATAACACTGGGTATGGCCATGATCATTATGCCCGCGCCGCCGTATTTCGAAATGTTTACAGTATTTTATTTTAACCCCAACGATGGCGTAACCATAATGGATATCATATCGCTGCTTATCGTGTTTACGGGCGTATATTTGTTCCTGAGTTCGGTTATTAAAAAACCGGGCGCATAAGCCACCCAAATGCCTGCATCCAAAAAAATATTATTGGTTGATGATAACCCGCTGGTGCTGGAGATGATGGGCCGCGCGCTGGGCAAAGAGGGTTTCGATTGCATGAAGGCAACTTCGGCGAAGCAGGCTACCCAAATGCTGCAACAGCAACGGCCTGATATTATCCTGTCTGACTACCACATGCCCGAAATGGATGGCTTCCAATTCCGCCAGCAGTTGCTTGGTGATGCGGCTTACCGGGATATACCGTTCATGTTCCTCACCAGCGAGGTCGACAACCAGTTGATGCTGCAAGGCATAAATCTGGATGCCGTTGATTATATACTGAAAGATACGCCTGTAGCAGTAATTGTAAGTAAAATCAATAACTTCCTGAACACCGTGCGCGAGCAGCACGAACGCACGCTTAAAGAGCTAAGCAAAGCGGCTATGTCGCTCAACCTGCATTCGGTACCCAAGGCGTTGCCAAAGATGAAGGGATTCGAGGCGGATTTTTGGCATAAGCCTTTCCAGAATTATCCGGGAGGGGATTTTATAGATTTTATTAAGATAGACGAGCGGTACACCTTTATGGTGCTGGGCGATGTGATGGGCAAGAAGTGGGGGGCCTGGTACTTCTCCTTCGGTTTCCTAAGCTATATCCGCGCAGCAGTGCGTATTTGCATTGCCGAAGGGAATTTCTCTACCAGGAACATCCTGCAAAAAATAAACTCCGTGGTGTACCACGACCCCGTAGTGAGCGATGTGCTTTCGAGCTTATCGCTGGTGCTATTGGATGGCGCCGAGGGGACGTTGAAATACTCCGGCGCAGGAGATTTGCCCTTGCTTTATTATAACAACGAGGATAAGCAGGTACGGCAAGTGCGTTCGGCAGGGATGCTGCTTGGTTTGATGCCCGACGGGGATTTCGACGAAATAGAACTTACGCTCGGCACCGGCGACCAGCTTTTTATTTTTACAGATGGCCTGATAGATACGGAAACCCCGGAGGGTAAAAAAACGGATTATGCGGCCTTCGAGGCGGCGGTATCGCCCTATTTAGGGGTGCCTTTTGCCGAATTCAAGAAAAGCACGTTCTTCGCCGAAAAAGCAAACAACCAGGTGGATGATTGCAGCTTAATATTTTTACAAAAAACAGCAGGATGATATTGAAGACCCAATTGCACGCAGATGCCGTTACGGCACGCGTAGAGGTTAATGAAGCCAATCTAACCGTAGCCGATGCTTTTAAGACAGAGCTGCTTGCTCTGATAGATGGCGGTGCCAAATACGTGGCGGTAGACCTGGAAAAGGTGGTGTATGTAGATAGTTCCTTTTTGGGCGCGTTGGTATCCGCGCTTAAGCACGCCATTATCAACAAAGCCGAGATTGTAGTATGCGGGCTGAATAAGGACGTACTGGGGCTTTTCCAACTGATACGGCTGGATAAGGCTTTCAAAATATACAGCACGGCATCTGAAGCCTTGCAAAACCGCTAATATGCATACCGTAGAAACAGCCAGATTTGCTTTCGGCAACAAGGCCGAGCAGCTTTATCCGCTCACTATAGAAATACTGAGCCATATCAAAAATGAGGCGGCCATAGACGAGTCGACTGCGCAAAAGGCCAGGGTGGTGCTGATAGAATTGCTGACCAACGCCATCAAACACGGCGGCGCGGCCGAATGCACCCTAGAGGTAATTGCGGCAGAAGACAAAATTATCATCAAAAAAAGCGATATTGGCGAAGCATTAGGGCTGCGGTGCGATGGTTTACTTTATAAATGGCCGTTGCCAGGCGTACATCAGGGCGGGCGCAGCATATCCATTTACGGCGATGGCACCTGCACCCTGAAAGGCAGCCTCGCAGATGGCCGCCGCATAAGGTTTTTTATAGAAGAAAACATAAAACCGGCAGCCGAGGCGTTATACAACCTGCCCGAGCATTTTGGGCTGATGATCATGACCCGGGCATGCCTGGCATTCGAATACGAATTTGATATAGCAACCTGTACCAATAATTTTACGGCCACGCTTGCGGTTGGCCTGGAAACATAAAAAAAGCAACCTGTTTAATGGGCGATACGGCACCCCAAACATTCAAAAAAAGCTACGTTTACTTCGCCAATTTGGATGGGCTGAGGGCTATTGCCGCCCTGATGGTGGTACTGTCGCATATACAACTCCATAAAGGGCTACAGGGCATCCAAAACACCGATTGGGTCGATTTCAAGAACCTGGGCAAGGTGGGGGTAACGCTGTTTTTTACCCTGAGCGGTTTCCTCATCAGTTATTTATTGCTCGAAGAAAGGCGTGGTTTCGGCAATGTATCGCTCAAGCACTTTTATATACGGCGGGTGCTGCGCATATGGCCGCTGTATTTCCTGTTGATTATCATAGGTTTTTTTATTTACCCGGCGGAGGGATCGCCAAAGGCACTGTTGCTGAGTATTTTCCTGCTGCCTAACCTGGCATTTTGCCTTAAACTGCTGCCTTATATCTTCGACCCTATATGGTCGATAGGCGTGGAGGAGCAGTTTTACCTGTTCCACCCGCATATTTTCCGGCGGAAGAAAACGGAGCATATCCTTTATACCTTGTTGGGTATTTTGGTGGTGCTGGTCGCGATTAATTTAATAGTGCGGCATTATCGCTTATACAACGATTTCATGGCCGGGCTTAATCAGTTCCTCTATTTTACCCGCTTCGACGACATGATGATTGGTGCCATAGTAGCGGTATTGTACTACAATACCAAACACCAAAGCTTTTCATTTGCATTGCAGCGTTGGTTCAACCTATTATTCAATAAATATGTGCAGATTGCTTTGCTGATAAGCATAACGGCGTTCATCACCTTTTTCCTTAAGCGCGAAATAGGGCAGGGCGATTTGCTGATAGCACTTTTAGCCGCCCTGCTGATGGTGGGCCTGTGCGAACCGGACAGCGGCAAGTTGCTCCTCGGCAATAAATACATGGTGTATTCCGGCAAAATATCATACGGGGTGTACCTGCTGCATAAATACCCGCTGTTCTTGATGCTTTATTTGGTAAAGCAATATATGCCCGCTGCACCCGTATTGTGGCAAAACCTGGTAATTTATACCGGCACCTTCGCATTGGTAATTGGGCTTGCATCACTTTCGTACTTCGGCTTCGAGCGATACTTTTTGCGCATAAAGTCGCGTTTCCAAAAAGTGACGCAAAACAAACCGGCCACTGATTTTTAAGGCATCATAAATTCCGCAGCATCGTTCCGGTATTCCCCCGCATTTTCATACTTTTAAACAACCAATGCAAAATCGTATGGCAATAAGCTTCTGGGCCAAAAACCGTTCCGTTATCCTCTACGGTGTATCGCTTGCGGCTTTGTTGCTGTTGATGAAATGGCTGGAGTGGCAGTTCATCATACTGGATCATGCCTTCGAAATCTACGCCGGCATCGTAGCTTTTATTTTTACCGGCCTGGGTATTTGGCTGGCCCTTAAACTGAGCAAACCCAAAGTGATCACGATAGAGAAACAAGTCATTATTAACACTACAACATTCGTATTCGATGAAAGCGCCTTAGCCAAAACAGGCATGAGCCGCCGCGAGCTGGAGGTGCTTGAACTGATGGCCGAAGGCCTGAGCAACCAGCAAATTGCCGAAAAGCTTTTCGTTTCGCTCAATACCATCAAAACGCATTCGTCTAAAGTGTTCGAGAAACTGGAAGTGGAAAGGCGCACGCAAGCCATAGAAAAAGCTAAACGCCTTAGCCTGATACCCTGAATTGTTATAGTACTTTGGTATGAATACGGGCCATGATGCCAAAATCACCCTAAAGTATGAGGGGAAAGACGAACCGAACAATCACCTTTGAGCCATAAACTTTAAAACATAAAACACATGAAAAAGAACGTATGGGTATTTGGATTGATCAGCGGCTTGCTGATATCCGTTTTTATGACAGGCAGTATGGCTTACTGTTACCAGCCGGGGCATTCTGGTGGCAGCATGGTGGTGGGATATTCGGCTATGTTGCTGGCCTTCTCGCTGATATTCGTGGCAGTAAAAAATCAGCGGGATAAGTACGACGGTGGCGTTATCAGTTTTGGCAAAGCGTTTAAGATTGGCCTGCTCATTAGCCTCATCTGCTCTACCATGTACGTAATTGCATGGGCGGTAGAATACCATTTTTACATGCCCGATTTTATGGATAGGTACACCGCTAAAGAAATACAGGAGCTCCACAACAGCCACGCCAGCGCTGCAGTAATTGCCGAAAAAACTAAATATTATAAAGATATGGCAGTGTCGTACAACAACCCTTTTGTGTTTGCGGGGTACACCTATATGGAGATTTTCCCGGTGGGACTCATCGTATCGGCCATTACTGCATTGATCCTGAAAAAGAAAACCAACACAGATACTTTAGCAACAGCATAATTATACTTTATGAAGATTACCGTAACCAGTATTTTAGTAGATGACCAGGAGAAGGCGCTGCAATTCTACACGGAAAACCAAGCTGTAATTTGATACAGCTATATAAAATGCCGGGGTAGGGTTTTCTATTTAACCAAGTATCTGCGTATTTGTAAACACAAAGGCCACAAAGTTTTTTCTTTGTGGCCTTTGTGTTTAAATCTCTGTGCGCTTTGTGGTTATAGGCGCGTATTTACGTTATTTATGCTTTGTAAATATCCTGAAGATATCATTCCCAAAGGCGAAAACCATCAGGGATATCAGCAATACGAAACCCACGATCTGCGCACGTTCTAAAAATTTATCGCTTAGCGGTTTGCCTTTTACCATCTCTATGAGGAGGAACACCGTGTGCCCGCCATCCAAACCGGGTATAGGCAAAAGGTTGGTGAGCGCCAATACCATCGAGAGGAAGCCAACGAGCGTCCAGAAGCGTATCCAATCGATGGTACCACCAAACATCTGCGCTATGCGTATCGGGCTGGATACTGCCTTAGTGGCCTTAACCTGTCCCGAGAATATTTTTTTGATGCCCTTGGCATTGCTCGCGAACATATCCCATGCTTTGGCTGCCCCAATAGGCAGCGAGGCAAAAAAACTGTATTTAGCGGTAACCAGGTTACCTAACACTTCCTTTTTTGGGCGGTAAAAACCAATGCGTCCGGTACTGTCAACTTTGGCAGTTATGGCTACGGTAGTGTCTCTCCTTTTTACCGAAAGCTGCACCTGTTTATTTTTGTTGGCTTGTAAAAGAGCCTGGAACTCATCGAAGAATTGCACGGGCTTGCTGTTTACGGCCAGTATGCTATCGCCCTTTTGCAGCCCTGCCTTTTTCGAATCGCCAAAAACCGAATCTACACTGAACTTGCTGCGCGGCGCACGGCTTATAAAGTCTTCGATGCCATCGTCAGAAAGGTCGTTCAGGATGGTCGATGGCACCTTGATGTCCAAATGCTCGGTACCACGCTCAACGTTCAATACTGTGTTATCCAGCAGCACTTTAGAGTTGCTCAGGTCGTCGAAGCGCTCTACTGTTTTGCCGTTTATAGTGGGGATTTTATCACCCGCCCGCAAACCTATTTTCTTGCCGATAACGCCCGGCACTATACCGTATTTAGCATTGGCGTTAGGCGTATAAGTTTCGCCGTATTTAACTACCAGCATCCAGAATATAAATATGCCTACGATAATGTTTACGATAATACCACCAAGCATTACGATGAGGCGCTGCCAGGCCGGTTTTGAGCGGAACTCGTGGGGTTGCGGCGGGCCGGCCAGTTGGTCGGTATCCATCGATTCATCTATCATCCCCGATATTTTTACGTAGCCGCCAAGGGGCAGCCAGCCTATGCCGTATTCAACTCCTTTATAGTTAAATTTAAAAAGGCTGAAATTCCATGCATCAAAGAACAGGTAAAACTTCTCTACTCTTATCCCAAAGGCGCGGGCAGCTATAAAATGCCCAAATTCGTGCAGTATCACTAAAATCGAAAGACCAAGTATCAGTTGGCCCACCATAATCAATATATCCATCCGTTGTTATTTCTCGTTAAGATCGTATGCCTTTAACGGCATTTGCATTATTAAATTTTGCGCAAATATGCGTGTTTCTTTATCGGTATTCAAATAGTCGGCAAGCGTGGGTTGTGCTACATAAGCTATCTTGGCCATGCAGGTTTCTATAATATCGCTCATGGCCAAAAAGCCGGTGTCGTTGTTCAGGAAAGCTGCCACCGCCACCTCATTGGCCGCATTTACGATGCAGGGCATATTCCCCTTGCGATCCAGCGCCTCGTAAGCCATCTTCAGGTTACGGAAGGTGTCCATATCCGGTTTCTCGAAGGTAAGGTTGGGATAGCTCGTAAAATCGAAGCGCTTGAAATTGTTTTTGATGCGGGTTGGATAGGAGAGGGCGTACTGTATAGGCAGCTTCATATCGGGCAAGCCCATCTGCGCCTTTATAGAACCATCTTCGAATTGCACCAGCGAGTGGACGATGGATTGCGGGTGCACGATAACGTCTATCTGCTGTGCCTCCAAACCGAAAAGCCATTTGGCTTCAATAACCTCCAGGCCCTTATTCATCAAAGAGGCCGAATCGATGGTGATTTTGGCACCCATTACCCAGTTAGGGTGCTTAAGGGCATGCTCGCGCGTAACGCCTGCCAAAAACTCCGTGGTTTTGCCTCGGAAAGGTCCGCCTGATGCGGTAAGGATTATCTTCTCTATTGGGTTGTTCTCTTCGCCCGCCAGGCACTGGAATATGGCCGAGTGCTCGCTATCTACCGGTAATATCTTTACGTTATGCTCTTTGGCAAGGCCCGTAATTAGTTCGCCTGCAACTACCAGCGTTTCTTTGTTTGCCAGGGCTATGTCTTTGCCCGCCTTTATGGCATTGATGGTGGGCTCCAGTCCGGCAAAGCCAACCATTGCCGTAAGCACGATATGGATATCCGGATGGGTAACCATATCTTTTATGGCCTGGTAACCGGCCAATACTTTAATGGGTAAATGAGCGAGTGCAGCCTTTACTTCGGCATATTTGCTTTCATCGCATATGATAACATATTCGGGCAAAAAATCTATCGCCTGCTGTATCAACAAGTAGGCATTGGTGTACCCAGTTATCATAAACGCACGGAAAAGGCCGGGGTTATCTTTAATAACATCCAGCGTTTGCGTGCCTATGCTACCGGTAGAGCCGAGTATGGCAATGTTTTTAATTGGAGTACTCAATTATCTTATTTATCTGCGCGTCGCAATGACGTTTGTTTTTATTCCTTTATATATAAAACTAACTCGTCTGCTATCTTCCTGTCATTCGATAGCCTCGGCACTTTGTTTTGCCCCCCAAGCTTACCCTGGCCGCGCATATAGCTTATAAAGGTATCTTTTTTTAGCTTATTGACTATCAAAGGCTGCAAAATGTTACCCTCTATTAGATCGAAATAGTAAATATTTTTCTTTTGCAATGCGGCATCTACTTTCAGGGCGAAGGCCTTTATATCGGCTGGCTCTTTGCCAAATTCTATAAACCATTCGTGGTAAGGCAGTTCCCCCGCTTTTGGCGTTACCTGCGGCGCCACGGTGAACTCTATCACGTCCACACCCTCGGCTGCGGCAACGCCCATTAAGGCCTGCTCCACCTCTTCGCCTATTACGTGCTCGCCGAAGGCGGATATATAATGCTTGATGCGGCCGGTTACCACAATTTTATACGGGTTCTTCGATACGAATTTGATGGTATCGCCCAGGCTATAACCCCAAAGGCCGGCGCTGGTATTCATGATGAGGGCGTAGTTGCGCTCCAGTTCTATATCTTTTAGGTTGATGCGGGTAGGGGTATCGTTAAAGTACTCGTCGCTGGGGATAAACTCGTAGAAGATGCCCGCATCTACCATCAGCAGCAGGCCTTTTTCGCGCTGCGAATCCTGGAAAGCAATGAAGCCTTCTGATGCCGGGTAGGTTTCTATAGAGTCGATTTTATCACCAATTACCTCTTCCATACGGGCGCGATAAGGCTCGTAGTTTACGCCCCCGTGTACGAATAGCTTGAAGTTCGGGAAGATATCCTTCACCTTCTTGCCTCCTGACGCGGCCGAAAGCCGGTCGAAATACATTTGGCACCAGGGCGGTATGCCCGAGATGAGGCGCATATCCTCTTTTACGGTTTCCTGCACAATTGCATCAACCTTTTGCTCCCAATCTTCTATGCAATTGGTTTCGTAGGAAGGCATGCGGTTCTTTTGCAGATATTGCGGCACATGGTGCGCCACGATGCCAGATAAACGGCCTACGGAGATACCTTCTTTTTCGCTTAGCACCGGGCTTCCCTGCAGGAAAATCATTTTGCCATCTACAAAATCCGCCTTTCCTGTTTCGTGGATATAGCTGAGCAAAGCATTGCGTGCGGCTTTGATATGCTGCGGCATGCTTTCTTTAGAAATAGGGATATATTTTACACCCGAGGTAGTGCCCGATGTTTTGGCCAGGTAAGCGGGTTTGCCGGGCCACAGCACATCGGCTTCGCCGTTGGTTACGCGTTCGATGTAGGGGCGCAGATCCTCGTAATCGCGGATGGGGACTTGTTTCTTGAAATCTTCGTAATTGTTGATTGCAGCAAAGCCGTGGTCTTCACCAAAGGCGGTATTTTTTGCGGCATGGATGAGGTCGGTAAAGGTTTTTTGTTGCAGGGCAAGGCCGTTTTGGCGGATATTATCTAATTGCCGGTTCACAAAAAAGGCAAATGCCTTGCTCAGTATCGCTTTCAGGCCCATTGTTAATTGGTTTCGGCAATATCATCGTCAACGTCCTGATGGCTATAAACCAATCTTTTATAAGTGGTCATAATCATCACCTGCACGGTGGGGAACGAAATGGCAAACCATATAATGCCGGCAATCTTTAGCACGTAGGCCATACTCTTGCTTTCTTCGCTGATAAAAAGCGTGATAACACCGTTGATAATCAACAGTAGTATGGCGATGAACAGGAACACAATCAAAATAATAGCTACCAGTTTAAAGAAATTGTTTTTGGTAATCCTGAAACTCTGTACCAAAGCTTCGAACGGACCCGAATCGTCGTCTACGATAAAGCACAGGCAAAAAACAGACCTGATGAGCAAATACGTCAATGACAGTATCTCAACTTTATCGAGTATGAACATCAGTGTTGTGTTCTCCCTCAGGAAGAAGTTTATCAGGATTACCACGCCTATCAAAATTACGAACGCCAAGGCCACGCTCACGAAATTCAGTGCCATCTTGAAAGTTGGTACGATATCTTTAAACTCGAATTCGTAATACTCTTTATGGATAAGCGTCAGGATTAGTTTATAGAAACTTAGCGTGAGGTACGATTGAACCAGCATCATAAACAGTACCACCACCATTTTGCTGTACAAGTTATCGGTGAAGTAGAACAAGGAAGTTAAGATGCTGATGAACTGGTATAGTACTAAAGTAATTATAGAGTAAATGATAAGAGAAATATAATTCTTCTTGAGTACATCCCAAGCGGATTTGATAGTCTCTATAATTGAAAATGGATGGTACATACTACGTTCTTAAGATCTTTTTAACACAACCCGCTTCCAATAATCCTGTATAAACCCTAACCCGTAGGCAGTCAGTTGAGTGAAGGCAGCAATAATGCTCAAAAATGCGACTTTTGCCGATTTGTTTTGCCACAACGAGTGAAAAAATATCAACAAAATAATAAGCATGACTATGATATTACAAAAAATAGCTATTGGCCAGCCTAATAAATTGGCGATAATAGTGAATAATAAGCCCAGCGTAAATATAGCCGGGAAGAAGTGCACGGCCTTCAACTGATCAGGGAAAAACTTATATACGTTTATCCTGGCCCGGCCAAAAAAGTGCAGCTGCTTATAAAATTTAAGGAAGCTGGTGCGGCGTTTATGGTACACGATGGCTTCGGGGATAAGGCCTATCTTATAGCCTAAAGAATGTATGCGTATGCTGTACTCTATATCTTCGCCCAGGCGGGTGATGATAAAACCGCCTGCGTTTTCCCACACTTTTCGCGATATGCCCATATTGAAGCTGCGCGGATGGAACTGCCCGATACCTTTTTTATTACCACGGATGCCGCCGGTGGTGAAAGGGGAAGTCATGCTGTAGCTGATGGCCTTTTGGATGGGCGTGAACGATTCGTGCGCGCCATCGGGGCCACCATAAGCATCCAACCAGTCGGCGGCCAATGAATCGTTTACGATCTGCAGGTAATTGGCAGGTATCAAACAATCCGAATCGAAGATGATAAAGTAATCGCCCTTTGCCCGCTCAAAGCCGAAGTTGCGCGCAAATCCCTGGCCCTCATTTGGTTTCTCAAAGTATCGAATATCCAGATCATCGGCATATTTTTTTACAATTTCCCCTGCCTTTTGGGTAGATCCATCCTCAATAACCAATACCTCAAACGCCTTATACGTTTGCAGGGTAAGCGTACCGAGCAATTCGTCGATCTCCTGCGGGCGGTTATATAAAGGGATGATGATGGAGAAAAACATTCTTCTTAGATGTGAGATATTAGATTTGAGATTTGAGACCGAAGCAAAAAGTAATAGAGAAGAGGCCGGATGCAATGTCCTGTCTCATATCTAACATCTCAAATCTCATATCTAAATTGAGTCCTCAATTTGATATTTATTGCGTTCCGGCGCGCTTCGCGAAACCAACTCTGCAACAAAGCCGGTTAAGAACAATTGCGAACCGAGTATGATGGCTACCAGTGCAAGGTAAAACAGAGGGTTGTCTGTAATGTCGCGGTAATGTTGATTATGGGCAATCAGGTACAGCTTTTCGCTGATAATCCATATCGCAATAAACAAACCTGTTAAAAAACTTATCGTACCCATCATGCCGAAAAAGTGCATAGGCCGCTTACCGAATTTGCCCACGAAGAATATCGATAACAAATCCAGGAAACCGTTAACGAAGCGGCTCATGCCAAATTTGGTTTTGCCGTATTTACGTGCCCGGTGCTCCACTACCTGCTCCCCAATTTTGGTGAAGCCTGCCCATTTGGCCAAAACGGGTATGTAGCGATGCATTTCGCCGTACACCTCTATATTTTTTACTACGGCCTTGCGGTAAGCTTTAAGCCCGCAGTTAAAATCGTGCAGGTTGTCAATCCCGCTCATTTTGCGAGTGGCCGCGTTGAAAAGCTTGGTAGGTATGGTTTTGCTAAGCGGATCGAACCGTTTGGCTTTCCAGCCCGATACCAGGTCGTATTTATCGTCGGTGATGCGGCGGTATAGGCCGGGTATCTCGTCGGGACTGTCCTGCAGGTCGGCATCCATGGTAATCACCACATCGCCTTTGGTAGCTTCGAAGCCCATATTCAATGCGGCCGATTTGCCGTAATTGCGCCGGAATTTGATGCCCCGAATATGCGGGTTGCCCTCCTTCAGCTTCAAGATCATCTCCCACGACCCATCCTTGCTGCCGTCGTCAACTAAAATTATCTCGTACGAATAGCGGTTCTCGGCCATCACCTTGCTTATCCAAGAGGTAAGCTCGGGCAATGATTCCACTTCATCGTACAGCGGTACTACAACTGATATATCCATTTATTAGGGAAAGAAAAAAGCAGTTATGCCTGTTGGCGGCATAACTGCATTACTGCAAAAATATAAAAAATAGGCATGGGTTTAACGCCATCTTTATATAATAGCGTGCCCGCTTGTTAAAAAACAATATATTAGCCTTTAAATCATACTGCTTAAAAAATGAAAAGTTATCAAAAGGCCCTCAGCCTGCTCCTGATGCTTTGCGCTATAGGCGCAAAAGCGCAAAACACCGATAAACCCGCACCCAAGTACGATCAGCACAAGGTGTTCAGCCCCTTGTTTTACCCGGATAGGGGCAACCTATTCCGCTCGGCCTCGGGCGCGCCGGGCGCAAAGTACTGGCAAAACCGTGCCGACTACAAAATCGACGTAATCCTTGATACCCTAAAGCACCGCCTAACCGGCAGTGTAACCATCACCTACACCAACAACAGCCCCGATGCTCTCAACTTTTTGTGGCTGCAAACAGATCAGAACATCTACCGCGAAGCTTCGCGCGGGCAGGCTACATCGGCAATAGGTGGCGGGCGCTTTGCCAACACCAGCTTTACCAAAGGCGATGAAATAAAAGCGGTAACGCTCATCAGCAACGGCAAGGCCCAGGCGGCCAATTACATCGTAAACGATACCCGTATGCAAATACGCCTTAAAGATACCCTTAGGGCAAACGGTGCCAAACTGCAGATAAAGATCGATTACGCTTATGATATATCCGAGTACGGTACCGACCGTACCGGCCGCCTGAAGACCCCGCAGGGCTGGATATATGATATTGCCCAATGGTATCCCCGCATGGAGGTTTACGACGATATCAGCGGCTGGAACACCATCCCTTACTTAGGCTCATCGGAGTTTTACCTGGAGTACGGCAACTTCGATTATACCATTACCGCTCCGGCAAGCATGGTGCTGGTGGGTTCGGGCGAGTTGGTTAACCCGACCGAGGTGCTTACACCGACCGCATTAAAACGCCTTGCGCAAGCCAAAGCCAGCGATAAAACCGTAATGATAAAAGATTCGGCCGAGGTTTTGGCAGGCAACGCCTATGTTAAAAAGCCATCGCTTACCTGGCATTTCTCTTGCAAAAACTCGCGCGATGTAGCCTGGGCCGCATCGAAGGCATTTGTGTGGGATGCCGCGCGCATCAACCTGTCTAACGGCAAAAAAGCCCTTGCGCAATCGGTTTATCCAATTGCCAGTGGCGGCGTGGGCGCTTATGGCCGTTCGACCGAATATGTTAAGGCATCCATTGAGCTTTACTCGGGCAAATGGTTCGAATACACTTACCCGGTGGCTACCAACGTAGGCGGGCCGGTAAGCGGCATGGAGTACCCCGGCATCGTGTTCTGCAGCCACGAGAGCCAGGGCGGCGGCCTGTGGGAGGTTACCAACCACGAGTTCGGCCACAACTGGTTCCCTATGATCGTAGGCTCTAACGAGCGCAAGTACGCCTGGATGGACGAAGGCTTCAATACCTTTATCAATAAAGTGGATACCAAGGTGTTCAACAAAGGCGAGTATTATACCAAAGACGACGTGCAAGGCGGCGCATCTTACGTATTCAGCGATAATGCCGATGCGATAATGAACACCCCGGATGTGATACAGGGCGATTACCTGGGCAACGCAGCCTACGAAAAACCCGCACAGGGGCTGATGATACTGCGCGAACAGATACTGGGCGAAGAACGCTTCGATTATGCATTTAAAACATACATCAAACGCTGGGCTTTTAAGCACCCTACGCCATGGGATTTCTTCCACAGCATGGATAACGCGGCAGGAGAGGACCTAAGCTGGTTTTGGAACGAGTGGTTCCTGCAAACCTGGAAACTTGACCAGGCAGTGAAAGGAATAGACTATACAGATAATGATGCTGCGAAAGGCTCGTTGATAACCATAGAGAACCTTGGCGAAATGGTAATGCCGGTAACCGCTTTTATTATGGAAGAGAACGGCAAAAGCGGCACTATAAAACTGCCTGCCGAAATTTGGCAACGCGGCGGCACCTGGACATTCCCATACAAATCTACCTCGAAGATTTCTTATGTTATCCTTGACCCTGACCATGTATTGCCTGACGTGAACCCGGATAATAACGCGCTGAGCGGCAAACTAGTCGCCAAAGGTGTTACCGCCAAAGACGTTATTGATGCTTACATCACCGCAGTTGGTGGCGCGGGCAAACTGAAAGATATCACCGATTTGACGGTAAAATCTGACGGGGTGTTTCAGGGCGTGGATATCAAGATGACTGTTAAATACAAATCGCCTGATAAACTCAATCTGAATGTCATTGCTCCATCGTACAATAACTTCGTGCTATCCAATATTGTAGTCAATGGCGATAGCGTGAGGCTAAAACAGTTCAATAATACTGCTTTGGTGAGCAAAGAAGAAAATCCCAAAATCCGTAACCGTTACCGTATATTCCCCGAATTGGATTACGATAAAGCGGGTTATAAGCTGGAACTGGCACCGGTAATGCAGGTGGTAGATGGGCAGCTTACTTACCTGATTACGGTAACCAACCCCGAAGGCACGCGCTCGCGGCAGTATTACGACCCTAAAACCGGCTTTAAAATTAAACGCATTAATGATGGAGCGGGTAGCGCCCCATCGGTGTACAGTAATTACCAAACCATCGTAACCGGCGTAAAAATACCATACACCGAAAAAACCGCTGTTGGTGGTGTAGCCACCGAGTTTAAAGTAACCGGTGCTACAGTAAACAGCGGGCTTACTAACGACGATTTTAAATAGGCGATAGTCTTTTATACAATGCAAACGGCCCCGGCAGTGCTTCGGGGCCGTTTTTTTATTTGAGCGATTTTAAAATCACGTTCATTTGCTATATTTAACGCACATAACTATTGCCTCTATCGCATGATGAAAACCTTACCTATACTTTTATTTAGTTGCCTGCTGAGTTTTGCTGCTATTGCCCAGCAACCAAAAAAGGGCGCTGCCAAGCACGATTCCGTAGCGTATTACATGAGCGACCATTCCTTGATGGCGGGTGACCAAGGCAGCGCAAATTTCCTACGGCTCATTATTAAAAAAGGTTCTGGCGTGTATGAAATACAGGATTATTACCGCGACGGAACCCCACGGCTTGTAGCAACATCTTTTAGCGGGGAAATGAATTTTGAAGAAGGTATCCACGGACTTTACACTGAGTACTATCGAAATGGCAAAAAGAGGGTCGTGCGAAATTATTACAAAGGCAAGTTAACCGGTGAAGACTCCACTTACTACTATAACGGCCAATTATACAGTGTTGTTACCCACTCCAAAACGGGCGATTACTTAAAAACCTGTCTGGATACAACCGGCAAGGCACTAGCCGCCAACGGAAACGGCGTGTGGGTAGAATGCAGCGAATTTAGCCTGCTGGAAACCTATACAGGACCGGTTGTTAACGGAAAAAAAGACGGAACATGGGTGCAACGCTTTGCTGTGGACACAGTTGTTTATAAAACTGAGTACAAAAATGGTGTGGAACTCCCTGGGCCAAAGCGAAAAAAAGAAGACTGGGTTTTTCAGGTGGCGGACCAACAACCCAGTTTTTCAGGTAGCGACACGGGATTTAGCCAGTACCTAGCCACAAACATTAGATACCCTCAATATGCCCGCGAACAACATATAACCGGGCGGGTAATTTTAACTTTTGTTGTAGAGAAAAACGGCTCTTTGTCTGAATTGCGTGTATTACGGTCTCCTGATGAAAGCTTGAGTAACGAAGCTATGCGGGTGATGAAAGCATCTCCCGCGTGGAAGCCAGGCATCCTGAACGGCCAGCCTGTACGGGTTCAGTTTTCTGTACCCATAGGATTTGCATTATCCAATGATTAATATGAGATTACTTACCTTATGCATTTGTCTATGTATAGGCGTGTCCGCCGAGGCTCAAAAACGCGATACCGCAGCGTATTATATGTACAACAACGGCAAGATGGCCGAAAGCAAAGAGGCCGCCGATTTCGTGAGGGTTTTATTGCCGCCAGATAGCACGGTAGATAAAGGGCTCATTACCGTGAACGATGTATTTAAAGATGGCAAGCGAAAAGCCATCGCCCATACGTATATCAACTCACCGTTTGTAGAGAATGGCCTGCAGGGCGCGTATATCGAATACTTTCATAATGGCCATCGTAAATACATACGCACTTATGATAACGGCAACCTTACCGGCGAGTGCCTCAGCTATTTCCCCAACGGTAAATTATATTCGGTAATAGATTATACGGACAACGGCCCGTACCTGAAACAATGCGTCGACTCTACCGGCAAGATATTAGCCGAAGAGGGCAACGGTACATGGATAAAAACCAATTTCGATTTCGAATACATAGCGCAAGGTCCTGTTAAAGACGGGCACGAGGATGGAGAATGGGTAGGCACCATAAACGAGGGGAAAACCGAAAAAGCAGTTTACCAGAACGGCAAGCTTATATCAGGTCCAGACTTCGATAATACGATGCCTCAGGTTTTTACCGCGGTAGATGTGCAACCCCAATTTCCCGGCGGCGATGTGGCGTTTGGGAAGTTTTTAGGACGAACCATCCGATACCCTGCCTCTGCATATAAAAATAATGTGCAAGGGCGAGTTATCATTACTTTTGTGGTAGAAAAAGACGGCACCCTGAGCAATATAAAAGTGCTGCGCGGTATTGGTAGCGGTTGTGATGAGGAAGCCATGCGGGCCTTTAAAGCATCCCCGCCTTGGTTGCCGGGCATGCAAAAAGGCAAGCCTGTTCGCGTCCAATTTTCCATGCCTGTAGCATTTTCCCTCAGCGGAAACTAATTGCCGCGCGAAAATGCGCTTACGAAGGAATTACACCAACCCTAACAACTTGCTTGTGCGTGCGCGCGTAGCATCGGCTAATGCCTCATCATTAGTAAGTGATTGCCCGTATGAAGGTATCATTTGCTTCAGCTTGGCCTGCCATTCCGGGGTTTTTACCTTGTCTTTAAAACAACGCTCTATCAACTCTACCATAATAGGTACCGATGTAGAAGCGCCCGGCGAAGCGCCCAGCAGGGCAGATATGCTGCCATCTGCAGCGGTAACCACCTCGGTACCGAATTGCAGTACGCCGGTTTTCTTAGCATCTTTTTTTATTACCTGTACGCGTTGCCCTGCTACTTCAAGTTCCCAATCTTTGGCATCGGCTTCGGGGAAATATTCTTTAAGGGCGTTAAGGCGGTCGGTTGGCGATTGCAATACCTGTCCGATGAGGTATTTTGTCAGGTCCCAGTTGTCGCGGCCAACGGCCAGCAGCGGCAATAAGTTATTAAGTTTTATAGAACCGAACAAATCGAACAACGAGCCTTTCTTGAGGAAGCGTGTAGAGAAACCTGCGTAAGGCCCAAAAAGCAGGGCTTTTTTGCCGCCGATCATACGGGTATCCAAATGTGGTACGCTCATAGGCGGCGCACCTACTGATGCCTTGCCATAAACCTTAGAATTATGTTTTGCTACTACGGCGGGGTTATTACACACCAGCCATTGCCCGCTTACCGGGAAGCCGCCAAAGCCCTTGCTCTCGGCAATGCCCGATTTCTGCAGCAGGGGCAAAGCACCGCCACCCGCACCCACGAATACGAATTTGGCGTTCAGCCTCTGCTTTTGGCCGTTGGCTTTGTCGGTAACTTTAATGCGCCAGGTATTATCCTTATTGCGTTTAATGTCGTCTACGTCATGATTGAGTGCCAGGTTTACGTTAGGTTGCTGCTCCAGCCAGCTAAACAATGTGCGGGTAAGAGCGCCGAAATTTACATCGGTACCTATATCCATATAAGTACCTGCGATTTTTTGTTCGGTATCGCGGCCTTCCACAACCAAGGGCATCCATTTTTTTAGTTCTGCGTGGCTTTCCGAGTAAAGCATATCCTTAAAAAAGTGATGCTTCGCCATCGCGTCGAAGCGTTTCCTTAGATAATCTACATTATCGGCACCCCATACAAAACTGATATGCGGCGTTTTACTGATGAAATCCTGCGGTTTATCAACGAATTTCTTATCTACCAGGTGCGCCCAAAACTCTTTGGTTATCTCAAATTGCTCGGCAATCTGCACGGCTTTCTCGGCAGATACGCTGCCGTCTTTCTTCTGCGGGGTGTAATTGAGCTCGCAAAAGGCAGAGTGGCCGGTGCCCGCGTTGTTCATGGCATCCGAGCTTTCGGCAGCAATGGTATCCAGCCTTTCGAAAATCTCTATCGACAAATCGGGCTGCAGTTCTTTCAGCATTACCCCAAGTGTAGCGCTCATGATACCTGCGCCAATCAAAACTACATCAACCGTTGAATTTGAAACTGTATTGCCCTTGCTCATTGTTAGTATTGAATGTGTTAAGATACACTCAATTATTTATTTGAAAGATGAAAATTTATGCCAGTAGATGACGAAAAAACCGCGCCGTTGCCAAGGAAAGAGACATTTGCCTGGGATGCGGGGTGTTCGCCATAAATCAGGCAATTTTAGTAAATTTTGCCCAAAAAACTGTCATAAAAAGGTTTAAACAGATATTTTAAAATTTGGTTTGATACACTTGTATTGCTTTAATCCACACAAAACAGATTGCCACTTGTATAATATACTATAATCATACAAACCAATGGCCAGGCATATCTTAATATTATCCGTGTTTGCTATAACGCTTTTTACAGCATGCAATAGCAATAACAGCAAACCCAAACCGGTATCAGACACAATGAGCAAAACCTCAATTACGCTCAACGGTAAAAAAGACAGCGTTGTAAATAATCCCGACAAAAATTACGGCAATGCTACTATTGCCGAGCCTTGCGTAAAATGCCTGATTGCTGCGGTAAAAGCAGATGGGAATTACAAAAAGGCAATAGTATCTGAAAAAGATATCAAATTCGTAATGAACTATGTAAAAACCCTGCAAGTTACCGATAGGGATATAAACCAAACAAAGGCAACCAACGCGCTACGGGTTGACGTAATAGACAAAATGCCCGCGCCGCATCGGGTAACTACCTATATTTATGATAATAGCACGGCAAAACTCTATCTTTTAGCAGGAAATAGCACCACCGAATTAAAAACAGATACCGTTTTGCTGAAAAAGATAAGAAACAGTTGTTATTGGGGAGTGGTTTCGGGCAAATAGCCAGCCTTTGCCGGTAAACAGTTCTCACGAGTGAGCATTTAAATTATGCGCGCATAGTAATTCATGGCGTTTTTTTTGTTTTATATCAATTACTTATCTATTACTATAGATTTGATAGTTATTTAATTGATTTATGAATTTATAAAGCCATTTATTGTAAATTTTTATAATTTTTATAAAAAACACTATGATATTTATAAAAATGAATTAAATTCGCATTGTAGAACATAGTAAAAGCTCCACGAGAACTATAATTTAAACTTAAAATTACAAAATTCATTAAAAATGGCAACAAAACTTGAGTACATCTGGCTAGATGGGTACAAACCAACACAAAGCTTACGTAGCAAAACTAAAATTGTTAAATCTTTCAGCGGTAAAGTTGAAGATTTGGATAACTGGAGCTTTGACGGTTCGTCAACCGAGCAGGCACCAGGTGGTTCATCTGATTGCGTTTTAAAACCTGTATTTACATGCCCTGATCCGCAACGTAAAGATGCGTACCTGGTAATGTGCGAAGTATTGGATTCTAAAGGCGTTGCTCATGAGTCTAACGGCCGTGCGCTTATCCAGGATGATGATAACGATTTTTGGTTTGGCTTTGAGCAGGAGTACTTCCTTTGGGATCCTGCAACTAACAAACCGCTTGGTTTCCCGGCAGGTGGTTACCCAGGCCCACAAGGCCCTTACTATTGCTCGGTAGGTGCTAACAATGCTTACGGTCGCGATATTGTAGAAGAGCACCTGGATGCTTGTTTAGAAGCAGGCTTAAACGTTGAAGGTATCAACGCTGAGGTTGCTGCAGGCCAGTGGGAGTTCCAGATATTTGCAAAAGGCGCTAAAGAAGCCGGTGACCAGATTTGGGTTGCCCGTTACTTATTAGAGCGTATAGGCGAAAAATTCGGTGTTGCTATCAACTACCATTGCAAACCGTTAGGTACTTTAGACTGGAATGGTTCTGGTATGCACGCTAACTTCTCTAACACAACGTTACGTACTGCAAACAGCAAAGAAACTTTCACCGCTATTTGCGAGGCTTTCCGCCCTGCTGTTGCTGAGTGCGTTGCGGTATATGGTGCTGATAACCACTTGCGTTTAACCGGTAAACACGAAACTGCTTCTATTACTGATTTCAGCTACGGCGTTTCTGACCGCGGTGCTTCTATCCGTATCCCGCTTTACACTGTAGATCACGACTGGAGCGGTTACCTGGAAGATCGTCGCCCTAACTCGGCTGCAGATCCATACAAAGTTGCTGCTGTAATTATCAAAACTGTTAAATCAGCGAAATTATAATACCCCTTTTTATTAACTGATCTTATATCCCCCGCTTAACTACCGGGGGATTTTTTTTGCCCTACATATTCCAGATAATTGCCCAAGGGAATCTCCGGTAAGCCCTCAATCGGCAGGTTATATACATACACCCAGGCATCACTCTCTCCGTTATTTGTAACGACAGGGCAATTCATCCGCAGGTATAAATTTGGCTGCTCTTCATCGGGGCCAACTCCTTCGTAAGCATCAAGGGCATGCAATACTTCTTCGCTATCTATACTGTAAATGCTGCCATGGATAAAGTACCCGTCGGTATCCAGCAATAGGCCGGGATATTCGCCTATATCGTATAGTCGCCCTTTTATTTTGCCGGAGCTCAAAAAAATGCAGTGTTTTTTAAGATAAACGCCAAATTGATTATCCTTTTGCAACAAAGTGCCGTAAACAAACAACAGGTGGGTTGGCATGTTTAAAGGTAGCAAAATTGCCCTATTCGGTTACTGCAAAATAATACGATGGCTGATTGGTTTATCGTATTATCTTTGCATCCCCTAAATTCTGTGGGCGGCTACTTTGCAACATCCGCCATATTATATTTATCTTGCTTAAATTGCCATTTTTATACCAAGCCATCATGAACCAGGAACAGGTAATAGCCTACATCAAAGAAAACAATATATCCAAAGTTAAATTCGCCTTTGCCGATGTCGACGGCGTATTGCGCGGGAAGGTTATCAGTGTAAAGAAATTCCTCGATGGCTTAAAAACCGGCTATGGCTTTTGCGACGTGGTCTTCGGCTGGGATAGCAACGATGCCTGCTACGACAATGTTGAGCTTACCAGCTGGCACACAGGTTATCCCGATAAACTTTGTTATGTAGATTTGGGCACCTTGCGCAATATACCCTGGCAGGATAATATCCCTTTCTTTTTGGCCGATTATAGCGGCCCGCATGGCAACACCGTGCCGGCCGACCCGCGCAGCTTGCTCAAAAACATCGTTGCCGACTGCAAGGCAATGGGCTACCATGCCGAGTTTGCCCAGGAGTTTGAGTGGTTCAACTTTAAAGAAACGCCGCAAAGCCTGCAAAACAAAGGCTTTGCCAATATGGAGGCCTTAACGCCGGGCATGTTTGGTTATTCTATATTACGTACCTCGCAAAATAGCGATTTTTATTACGACCTTTTCAACCTGCTCACCCAGTTCGATATCCCTATCGAGGGACTGCATACCGAAACCGGTCCCGGCGTTTATGAAGCTGCCATTGAGCATTGCGAAGCTTTGCAAGCGGCAGATAAGGCCGTATTATTCAAAACCGCGGTGAAAGAAATTGCAAGCAAGCATGGCATTACCGCCACCTTTATGGCCAAATGGAACCAAAATCTGCCAGGGTGCAGCGGCCACATTCACCAAAGCCTCTGGAGCGACGACCAAAGCGAAAACCTGTTTTACGACGGCACCGATGAGAATAAAATGAGCGAACTGCATAAGCAATACCTTGCGGGTCAGCTTTATTGCATGCCGCACCTGCTGCCTATGTATGCGCCAACTATCAACAGCTATAAGCGATTGGTAGAAGGGGCCTGGGCACCAACCACCATTACCTGGGGGGTAGATAACCGTACCACCGCGCTCCGTGTTATCAATACCTCCGTAGGCTATACCCGGCTGGAAACCCGCATCCCGGGCTCGGATACCAACCCATACCTGGCCATAGCGGCAGCCCTGGCATCGGGCCTGTATGGTATCAAAAATAAATTAAAGCTGGGTGTTGCCCCAACTGTAGGCAATGGCTACGAGGATAAAAGCAACGGCAGCCTGCATACCAACCTGTTTGATGCTGCCACCGCCATGCAAAACTCCTCCATAGCCAAAGAACTCTTCGGTGCCGGTTTTGTAGAGCACTTCACCCAAACCCGCTTGTGGGAGCATAGGCAATACGCCAAAAGCGTGAGTGATTGGGAATTGAAGAGGTATTTTGAGGTCATATAGTTTAGGCTTTGTATTTTACCACAAAGGCCACAAAGGGAAACCACAAAGTTCACAAAGCTTTTAAGTTTGAAATGGGTATTAAAAAAATTAAGCCTTAATTATGTCGGAGAACGAACTTTCTAACTATGTGATTGGTATTGCCATTCAAGTTCACAAAGCTTTAGGGCCAGGTTTGTTGGAAAGTGCTTACAAGGAATGCCTATTTTTTAAGTTAGTAAAATCCGGCTTATATGTAGAGAAAGAAAGGCCGATGCCCATAGTTTTTGAAGAGGTAAGATTAGATGTTGGATATAGGTTAGACTTACTGGTAGAAAATAAATTAGTTGTTGAATTAAAAAGTGTTGAAGCCTTGAATGAAATCCATTTAGCACAAACGCTCACTTATCTTAAACTGGGTAATTATAAGCTTGGTTTACTTATTAATTTCAACGTTGTTAAGCTAAAAGATGGGTTGAGAAGAGTTATAAACGGCTCTTTGTAACAATGCCAATCCTTTGTGAACTTTGTGAAAAACTTTGTGACCTTTGTGGTTTCATAAAACAATGCATGGCAAAAATGATTAACAAATTTGTAACTATGCAAACCAATTATAACCACAAGTGGACTTTTCTATCATTATAAAAAAAGCGTGGGAGGGTTACGATGCCTCCAAAACCATCAAAAGCGTAGAGGATATCAGCGCGATGGTTTCTACCAATCATGTTTTCCGCGTTACTTTCGATGACGAGGATATCATTATCGCCAAATTATCGTTATTCGGCAAATTCGAGCATTTTAAGGAAGACCATCGAATCATCCATGCGCTGAGCAATAACCTACTATATCCATTCGAGAATTTGCTGGCTAAATCGTTGCTAAAAAACAACCGTGTTTATATCTACCATTATAAGCAGGGCAAAACCGACGCCTGGGTGGTATTTTACAACCCAACGCGCATCCTGAATAGGCTGCCCAAGCGGTTGGACGATAACCTGATCAAAAAACTTGGCCAGCAATTAGGCAAATTTCACAAGGCCTGCTGCAGGGTAAAGAACGTTTTGCCAAAATCATCGAAAACACTGCGCACTGATATCTATTCGCTACAGCAGCAATTGGAAAAGAACGAACGCGATTTCGGCTCCGCCATGCAGGTGGATTTCTTGAAATATCATTGCGATTTGTTCCTGCGTAATCGCTCTAAGTACAACATGCACTCTTTCGATATCATCCCCGTCTTTATCGACTGGAATATCGGAAACTTTTCGGTCGCCCCGAATTATGATTTATATTCACGCTGGGATTACGACTGGTTCAGGATGAGCTACCGCGTGTTGGATTTTTATTTCTTCAGTAGGGTGGTATCTGATGTAGGCGACCGCACGGTATTCAGCTACGTAATAGGGCCCATGATGGAAGACAGGTTTATCACTTTTTTAAAAGAGTACCACAAAGTTTATCCGCTAACGGCCGACGAGATCAGGTTCATGAAAGAGGCTTACCGTTTCTTTATCCTTAATTATGTGATAAAAGACGGTAAACACTTTTTTAATGATCAATACGCAAAAAAACTGCAGGCAGAAGCCTTTGATGTTTACCTGCCATCCGTAGACCGCGATTTTGATGCAGAGAAAATAATAGAAGCTTTAAAGCTGAAGTAGGTGAGGGGTAGTTAAAAAAGTTAGAAGGGTTAGAAAAGTTAAAAAGGTTGGAGAACTTAGGGAATTACTACAGAAGTTAAAGATGAGAAGTGCTTTGGCAAGCTAACGTGTAATGAGCCATGTCCGCTCACCAAACCCCGAAGGGTCAAACCCTTTTTTAACTTTTCTAACTTCTTTAACCTTTCCAACTTCTCTTAACTTTCCTCAACGCCTCTCAATTTTTCTCCAACGCCTATCAACTTTTGATTTATGCTACCGATTTTCACAACTTTCTTTTAACATTTACAACCGATTATAATGAAGCGTATTGAGGATTTCCGGGAGATAATAGATAATTACGAGGTAGTGTTTTTCGATGCGTTCGGCGTTATCAAAAACTATGGTGGCTTAGTGCCAGGCATCGGGCGCACTTTTGATTACCTGGAAGAAAGCGGCAAGGAGTATTACATCGTTACCAACGATGCATCGCGTAGTCCGGCCCAATTGGCCGAATCGTATCATAAAAAAGGGCTGCACGCCATTACTGCGGATAGGATCATTTCATCAGGTATGCTTACTAAAGAGTTCCTCGACCTGAAAGTTGATGAAGGTATTGTAGCCTATTTAGGTACCGATGATTCGGCGCATTATATCGAAAGCGAGGGCTTGCACACCCTGCCAGTGAGCCAAATAACGGCAGAGAACTTCGATAAAGTGAACGCATTGGTGTTTTTGGATGATGAAGGCTTTGACTGGTGCAATGATTTAAACAAAACCGTAAACCTGCTGCGCAGGCGCACCATACCGGCCATTGTAGCCAATACCGATTTTGCCTACCCGGTGAACGTAAACGAAATTGCAGTGGCTATAGGCGGCATTGCGGCAATGGTAGAGACCATAGTAGGCAAAAAATTCATCCGTTTCGGCAAGCCCGATTCGCAGATGTTCATGTTTGCTTATGATTTGATACGCGAGTACCGCCCCATCAGCAAAAAAGAAATCGTGATGGTAGGAGACACCCTGCAGACCGATATTTTAGGGGGGAATAAATTTGGGTTGGATACGGTTTTGGTACTATCGGGCAATACACTGGCTGCTGATGCGCAAACCCGAATGACATCCACAGGCATAGTACCCACCTACATTTGCGATTCGGCCGTGATAAGATAGTATGAGAACAAACTGGATAAAGTTACTTTTTGCATTGTTTTTTGCCTTAACGGCGAGGCAGGCTATGTTTGCCCAAAGCCAGCCAGCGGGCACTTTTACCAATCCTTTGCTGCCATCGGGCGCCGACCCATGGGTAATTTACCAGGGCGGATACTACTATTACACCAATTCTACCCAAAACACTTTGGTGATATGGAAAACCAAAAACCTGGGCGAACTGGCAAAAGCCGAAAAGAAAACCGTTTGGGTACCCGAGCCCAACACAGCATATTCAAAAGAACTTTGGGCCCCCGAATTGCATTACATAAACCATAAGTGGTACCTTTATTACGCCGCCGACGATGGTAACAATAACCATCACCGCCTGTATGTGTTAGAAAATTCCTCGCCCGACCCTTTGAAAGGCAAATGGGTATTTAAAGGCAAACTAAGCGACGACAGCGATAAATGGGCCATAGACGGCTCGGTGTTCGAACACAAGGGCAAACTGTATTTGATTTGGGCTGGTTTGGAAGGCGACGAAAACGGCCAGCAGGATATCTTTATCGCGAGGCTGAAAAACCCTTATACAGTTGTAGGCAAACGGGTTAAGATATCAAGCCCACTTTACGATTGGGAAAAGAATGGTGATTTGCACGATGCCGCGAACCCTGCGCACGTAAACGTGAACGAAGGTCCTGAGATATTAGCGCATGGCAAAAAGCTGTTCCTGATATATTCGGCAAGCGGTTGTTGGACTGATTTTTACGCCCTGGGGATGCTGACGGCATCGGCGGATGCAGATTTGCTCGACCCGAAATCCTGGACTAAATCGGCACAGCCGGTGTTTAAAAAATCGGAAGCGAACGGTGTGTATGCGCCGGGGCATAATTCATTCTTCAAGTCGCCGGATGGTAAGGAGGACTGGATCATTTACCACGCCAACGCCAAGCCGGGGCAGGGCTGCGGTGGCTTCCGTTCGCCGCGAATGCAGAAATTCAGCTGGAGCGCAGACGGTACACCCAACTTCGGCATACCCGAACGAACCGGCATACCGATGGCTGCACCATCGCAAAAAAAATAAACCGACCAATTTTTATAAAAATTATGCAAAACACCTTAAAAAAACCAATTTTGGCACTGTCAATTGCCGGCAGCACTATCTTAGCCGCCTGTAACCAATCTGCCCCAAAAAGCAACACCATGGCCGACACCACATCTACAGCACACGCCGTTAAATTACCTGAAGCATCTGCGTTCCAAAGGACAATCGACGGGAAGAAATCCGAATTATTTATCCTCAAGAACAAAAAAGGCGTAGAAGCCGCGCTTACCAACTACGGCGCCCATTTAATAAGCCTGCTGGTGCCGGATAAAGACGGCAAAATGACGGACGTTGTATTGGGTTTCGACGACCTGGAAGGCTTCCAACGCGCCTCTTCGGCGTACTATGGCGCTATCATTGGCCGCTATGGCAACCGCCTGGCAAATGGCAAATTCTCGCTGGATGGCAAAGAATACAAATTGTTTACCAACAACGGGCCAAACACGCTGCATGGCGGCAAAAAAGGCTTCGATGCCATGGTGTGGGATGCCAAACAGATAGACAGTGCTACTGTAGAGTTTACCTACCTTTCTAAGGATATGGAAGAGGGCTTCCCAGGCAACCTAAACGTAAAGGTAATTTACACCCTTACCGACGATAACGCCTTAAAAATAAGCTACGAGGCCACCACCGATAAAGCCACCGTAGTAAACCTTACCAACCACGCTTACTTTAACCTGAACGGGCAGGGCAGCGGCACCGCGCTGAACCATTTGGTACAGATAGATGCAGATAATTACACCCCGGTAGATAGCACGCTGATACCAACCGGGAAAATAGAGCCTGTTAAAGGCACTCCGTTCGATTTCACCACTGCTACCGCAATTGGCGAAAGGATAGAACAGGATAACATCCAGCTGAAAGACGGCAAAGGCTACGACCATAACTTTGTGTTGAATAAGCACGACATCAGCACGCCCATCGCAACTGTTGTAGGCGATAAAAGCGGCATCAAAATGGAGGTATTCACAGAAGAACCCGGCATGCAGTTTTACACCGGCAACTTTATGAATGGCAGCAACAGCCTGAAAGGCGGTACGCCCGATGCGCACCGCACGGCCTTTGCGATGGAAACACAACACTTCCCCGATTCGCCTAATCAGCCAAGCTTCCCAACTACGGTATTGAAACCTGGCGCGGTTTACAAAACCGTAACTATTTATAAATTTTCGGTGAAATAAATAAACACGAATTTTTCCGAATTGAGGCGAATTTCACGGATTTTGAAAAGCAGTTATGTTTTCGAAATTCATGAAATTCGCTTTTCTTATAGTTGGTAAAATTCATGTTTCTCAAACTAGTGTAATCGTGTTAATTAAATTCGTGTAATTGGTCTCAATTAGTGAAATTCGTGTTAATTCAATTCGTATCAATTAAACTCGCTTTAAATCATCGCATTTGCTATTAGATAATCACGGCAGAAGAATTAGTTACCTGCGCCTGGCGGTAACCGACAAGTGCAACCTGCGCTGCTTTTATTGCATGCCCGAGGAGGGCCTTGAATGGCTTAGCCGCGCCGAACTGATGACGTATGAAGAAATGCTGCGCGCCTGCGAATTACTGGTACAGATGGGCATCGAAAAGATACGCATCACCGGGGGCGAGCCCTTCGTGCGCAAGGATATCATGCAGCTGCTTACGGCGCTCTCCAAACTAACCGGACTAAAAGAACTCAGCATAACTACTAACGGCGTGTTAACCGCCCAACACGTTCCGGCTTTGAAAGCCATAGGGGTACGCTCGGTAAACCTCAGCCTGGATACTTTAGATGCAGGCAGGTTTTTCGCCATCACCCGCCGCGATGAATTTGCCAATGTGATGCAAACTTTAGATGAATTGCTGAAACACGATATAGAAGTAAAGATAAACACTGTGGTAATGGCCGGCCGCAATACGCAGGATATCATCCCGCTGGTGCAATTAACCAAAGATCTGCCGGTGAGTGTCCGCTTTATCGAAGAAATGCCCTTTAACGGCGATGGGCATGGCTACAGCGGCGTACTGTGGGACTACGTGCGGATATTCGATGAGATACGCCACGTTTACCCCGATATCCAGAAAGCTCCCGATCCATTATATGCCACAGCTGCCAATTATCAAATCCCGGGGCACTTGGGTAGCCTTGGCATCATCGCAGCTTATTCGCGTACTTTTTGCGGCACCTGCAACCGCGTCAGGATAACGCCGCAGGGTACTTTAAAAAATTGCCTTTACGATGATGGCGTACTGAATATCAAAGACCTAATGCGCGAGGGCAAAAGCAATACCACAATAGTAGATGCCTTATATTCAGCCTTTAATCATCGCGAGAAAGACGGTTGGATTGCCGAGCAAAAACGCAAGGATAACCCCGATTTCCATGAATCCATGGCTACCATCGGCGGGTAAAAAAATAAGCAGATGACCACGGTACAACAGGCAGAAGAACTCGTACTGGCGCAAACGCAAGACTACGGTACCGAAACGGTACCCTTCGAGCAGGCACTTGGCCGCGTATTAGCCTCCGATTTAAAAGCCGACCGCGATTTGCCGCCATTCAACCGCGCCACCATGGATGGCATCGCCATTAATCATCAGGCTATAGAAGAGGGTATTAATACCTTCCATATAAAAGCAACCCAGGCCGCCGGCGATGAGCCTATCAGTATAGAAGACAAGGGCCTTTGCATCGAAATAATGACAGGCGCGGCCTTGCATCCCTCGGTAGATACGGTTATACCTTATGAAAGCCTCGAGATACGTAACAGACTGGCCGCTATTACAGTAGATACCGTAAAAAAAGGACAGAACGTCCACCTCAAGGGCCGCGATAAACAGGAGGGGGATATCGTAGCTGCAGCAGGCCAAAAAGTTACGCCGGCAATTATCAGCCTGGCTGCTTCGGTAGGCGCAGCGCATTTGCAGGTAAAGAAACTCCCGCGGGTAGTAATTATTTCTTCGGGCGATGAGTTGGTAGACGTTGCCGATACGCCAACAGCCTACCAGATACGCCGCTCCAATAACTATACAGTAAAGGCTGTATTGGCAAACCATGCCATACAAGCGGATATATTGCACATTCCCGATAATCCCGAAATAACCCGGCAACAATTGGCGCACAGCCTGGAAAATTACGACGTAATACTGCTGAGCGGCGGCGTAAGCATGGGCAAATTCGATTATGTCCCGAAAGCCCTGCACGAATTGCGGGTTGAAAAATTATTCCACAAGGTATCACAGCGGCCCGGCAAGCCTTTTTGGTTCGGCAGGCATCAAAGCGGCGTGCTTGTATTTGCTTTCCCGGGCAACCCGGTGGCCACGTTTATGTGTCTGCACCGGTATTTTTTGCTTTGGCTCAATACAACCCTCGGTTTACCCGCCATGCCGCCGGTTTATGCAATGCTGGCGCGGGAATTTAACTTTACACCGCAATTGCAATACTTTTTGCAGGTAAAGCTTAACTTTAACCAAAACGCACAGCTGATTGCCACGCCAGTTGAGGGCAATGGCTCGGGCGATTTTGCTAACTTAGCTGATACGGATGCATTTATAGAATTGCCCCTGGATAAAAATGAATTTAAAAAGGGAGAAATTTTTCGAGTTTGGAGATTTTAATTCTATCTGTGAAATCAATATAATCATTTTAATCGGTGTCAAAAAAACAATCGGTGGAATCAAAAATAACTCATTTAGATAAGCAGAATAACCCAACCATGGTTGATGTATCGGCAAAACAGGCTACGCACCGCACGGCTACGGCGCAAAGCATCGTGGTGCTGCCGCAGAAGGTATTGCTGCTTTTAGCCGATGGCGAATTGCAATCTAAAAAAGGCGCGGTGTTCCAAACTGCAATCATCGCCGGCATTATGGCCGCCAAAAAAACCGGCGACCTGATACCGCTCTGTCATCCGCTTGGGATGGATAACTGCATGATTAACATCGGTTTAAACGAGGCAGATGAAGTAGTTATAGAATGCACAGCCAGCATCACCGCAAAAACGGGCATCGAGATGGAGGCATTAGTGGGTGCATCTGTTGCGGCTTTAACCGTTTACGATATGTGCAAGGCGCTCAGCCACGATATCGTTATTAAGGAAACCAAACTCATCTCAAAAACGGGAGGTAAGCGTGATTTTAAAAGAACATAAAAAGCATACGGCCATTGCCCGCCCGGCAATGGGTAATTTTGCGCGAAACGAATGGGCCATGGTAGGTGGGCCCTGTACCGTTATAAAAGTACTGGCCGATACTATTATCGAAGGCCTCTCGCCGCAATATCAGTGTGCTTATGCCGATACCTCACATGAGGATATCCAGCTGCAAGGCCGGCTAACCGTTGGGGCGGCATTGGAATATACCGATCAGGTAAATTTCAGCCAGTTGTGCTACAAAACGTCCTTAACGCCATTTATGCAACGCGAATTGTTCGCGCATATGGATATGGTACTGGTAAATGGCAACCATCAGCAGGCAAAAGCGCAGGTGGTCATCATAGATGCCAATAAAAAAGCATCCCTGCAAAAAAGAGCAGCCGAGCTAACTAACATACAAATGATATTGCTGGCCGATAACGCCGACGAGATATTCGATTTTGTAAAGGAGGCAGCCCCTAACTGGAGCGAGTTGCCCACGTTCAGGATAAACAGTGATAGGGAGCAGATAATCTACTTTTTTCAGCATAAATTACAGCAAGCAAAGCCTGTTTTGAATGGCCTCGTATTGGCCGGCGGCAAAAGCGAACGCATGGGCGTTGACAAGGGTACGATGAACTGGCACGGCAAAGAACAACGCTATTATATGGCCGATATGCTGAAAGGCTTTTGCCATGATGTTTTTATTTCCTGCCGGAATGAGCAACAGCAAGGCGAGATAGCCGATGAGTATCCAACCTTAACGGACACCTTTACGGGCCTCGGGCCATATGGAGCCATACTCTCGGCATTTCGGCATAACCCGGACGCGGCCTGGCTGGTGATAGCCTGCGATATGCCGCTTATAGACGGAAATATCTTACAGCATTTAATAGATAACCGTAGCACTCAGCACCTGGCCACAACTTATTACAGCGATGCCACCGGCTTTCCTGAGCCATTGATAACCATTTGGGAACCAAAATCTTATCCGGCTTTACTTCAATTCCTCGCGCAAGGGTATTCTTGTCCGCGTAAGGTGCTTATTAATTCAGATATCCAATTATTGCGTGTGCCCGATGCTGCCGCTCTGAGCAATGTAAACACCCCCGAAGAAATGGACCGGGTGAAACGCATTATCCATAATCAGCTTGCCAAAACCGATGAATCCTGACCTGCAACGATACAGCTGCCAGATAGCCTTGCCCGGTTTCGGCGAAGCGGCTCAGCAGCGCCTGCAGCAAGCGAAGGTGCTCATCGTTGGCGCGGGAGGTTTGGGTTGTCCGGCTGCGCTGTATCTGGCCGCGGCCGGCATTGGTACCCTGGGCATTGCGGATTACGATACCATATCGCCAGGCAACCTTCACCGGCAGATACTATACGATGCAGAAGATGTAGGAAAGCAAAAAGCGCTCATTGCCTGCGAACGCCTCCTGAGGCAAAACCCCGAGATTTCCATAGTGCCGCATACCGATAAAATCACTTCAGAAAATATTGTGCAAGTGATTGATGATTATGATGTTATAGTAGATTGTACCGATAATTTCGACACACGCTACCTCATCAACGATGCTTGCGTGCTGGGCGGCAAACCGCTGGTTTACGGCGCAATTTACCAGTACGAAGGGCAGGTAGCCGTTTGGAATATGCCCAATTCTGATGGCAGCCGCGGCCCCAACTATCGCGATTTGTACCCCCAGGTTAACGCTGCGCAGATACCGAACTGCTCGGTGGGGGGCGTTATCCCAACATTGGCGGGTATTATTGGCAGTATGCAGGCCAACGAGGTAATCAAGCTCATCACACAAACCGGGGAAGTGCTTGCAGGGAAAGTGCTGATTTTTGATGCATTAAGCATGCAAAGTAGGATTATCAAAATAGGTAGCATTACTAAAACCAATATCACGGCGTTACAGCAAATAACAGAGCCTTCAATAATCACTGTTGCTGATTTGCAAAAGCAATTGGAACACAATGAGATACTACTTATAGATGTGCGAACGCTGCAAGAGCGCGACTTGCACGACATCGGCGGCGAACACATCCCTTTAGACGAACTCGAAGAAAACATCCACCTGCTACAGCCCGATAAAACAGTAGTATTTTATTGCGCCACAGGCAAACGCAGCGGCGAAGCCGTGAAATTAGTAAACAAATTAATGCCGGCTATCAACGCCTTATCCCTCGAAGGAGGCCTAAATAACTGGGCCGAAATAGGAGAGTAGCGGGTTCCACCAATTATTGAAACTCAAAACCATTCTCCACTCACTAACAACAACTCTCCAAGCCCCTAATTCCCCTTCTTGCCGAAAATAGAGAAGTGTACATACCTGCTCGGGTGTGCTTTCAGATCTATCATCAGGTTATCCAGGTTTTTGGAAGCATTATTCAGGTTATCGTAAAGTTTGGTATCGCTTGTCAACAAACCAAGGGAGCCTTGGGTGCTGTTTACTTTAGCTATCACAGCCTGTAAATCGGCCACGGCTTTATTGGCATTATCCAGCGTTTGTTTGATGTTGGAATCAGCAAGGTCGCTGCTGAATTTTTTGAAGTTGCTTGCTATACCATCAAAATGTGCTGTACTCGCTTTCAAATTGCCAGATGTAGCTTCGGCGTTGGCCATTATGGCATCTATGTGGCCACTTTGCGCGCCAACCAGCGCATCAATTTTCCTGGTGGTCAATTCCAACGTTTCCAAAGAATTGGCAATGCTGGCAAAGCTGCGGTCTACATTTTTTTGGAAATTTGGGTTCAGGATATGGTTGATGGCCCCCATAGCCGAATCTACTTTAGTGATCAGTATTTCGGCTTTGCGTTGTATTGGCTGCAGGCTCTCGGCCAGGCTACCCTGTATATCGGCACGCAAGGTATCGCCGCTTTGGGCCAATACAGTGCTTTTACCCAGTTCAAAAACGATAGCCTTGCCGCCAAGCAAGTCGGTGCTTTCCAGCCTTGCAAGGGTATTATCTGGTATATCATACTCGCTGTTTATTTTGAATTCAACGGTGGTGCGCCCATCCTTATCAGAAAATTGCATCTTAGATACGCGCCCTATCTGAAAACCGTTCACCAACACGGGTTTAGATACGGTTAACCCTTCCACGCTGCGGTAAACGGCATAAAATTTATTCGAGCCAGAGAAAACGTCGTTTCCTTTTAAAAAACTATAACAAAGTATTAATACAGTAATAGATACCGCCGTAAGGGCGCCAATTTTTGTTTCGTTAGATATTTTCAAGGTAGGTGGTGTTTTAGTTTGTTATAGTTAGTTCCAGTTGGTTCTTATAATTTTTGATGGCCCGAACTATCGAATCTACAATTTCGTTTTGTCCTTCTTCAGAATTAAGGTACTGCTCTTCTTCAATATTATTAATGTACCCCGTCTCTATCATTACCGACGGCATGGCACTATGGCAAAGCAAATAAAGCCCTTGCTCGCGCAAGCCTTCGGTGCGCCTTCCGTCATTCTGAACAAATTCATCGTTTATAAAGTTTGCTATACTTACGCTTTGCTTACGGAATTTCCGCTTATACTCGTTGGTAAGTATAATAACGGTGGGGTCGTCGGGGTCAAGGGCTTCACCGTTAAGTTCGCTATCTTCCACCTGGTTGTTTTGTATAGTTTTCTCTTCCTCGCGCGAGCGGTGCAAACCGTAAATCAGCAATAGCACACCTTTACCGGATCTGTCTGCCACGCGCACGCTCCGATACACCGGTTTTTTCTTTCTGGTGCCTACGCGTTCGTGTATAACGCGGTCGGCCAGGGAGTTGCAATGTAAAGAGATAAACAATTGTCCTTTATTTTCATTAGCAATCTGCGCTCGCCTTTCCCACGATACGTCATCGGCCGTGCTGCGGGTTAAAACCGCTTTTACGTCGGCTAATTCTTTTTCTATAGCCTTTTGCAATTTAAGCGCAATAGCAAGCGTTACATTTCTTTCCGAAGAAAAAGTACCGTCGGCACCGCGCGAATAATGCCCCGCAGGTGCGCCATCCGCCTTAACGCCGTGGCCTGCATCTATGATGATAGTTTTTAACTTAAAACTGTTTACGATGGTGTCTTTTTTTATGGAAGCTACCGACTTTAATGGAAACAACGATAAGCATAATAATAACACCCCTAAGCCGGGAATCAACTTTTTGAACCTGTTCAATATTTTATTTTTCATTATGTTTGAACGCTGTTAACTGTACCTGCAAAAATACTATTCATAATCTATTTTGAAATTAGTTGCCCCTTTTTTTCTGTTTGCACTTATAGTAATGGTAAGCTTTGTAGCTAAGGCAAGCAACGCTTATAGCAAAACGCTTGCTAAAGATACCATTATTAAACTTGATTCTGTACGCGACCGTAAGCTGTTGAAGCTAAAAAAACCTGTTGCCAACGCTAAAAATAACACTCTCGTGGCACAACGCGATACCACGGTGAAAGGGTCGGGCCTTAAATCCATCATCAGGGCAACTGCCGAAGATTCTTCCTATACCGATAGGAAAAACAAACTCTCTTACCTGTGGGGGAGGGCAAAAGTGGTTTACGAAGATTTTGAATTGGATGCCGATTACATCCGTATCGACGAAAAAAACCACCTGATATTTGCCCGTGGTCGTATCGACCCAAAAAGGCGTTATGGCGAGGGGAGACCCATCTCCAAATCTAAAGACGAGAAGCCCGTAGAATCAGACTCGCTGCTGTTTAATTACGACACCAAAAAAGGCAAGATATGGAACCCCGCCACCGAGCAGGACGGCAATTTCATCTCGGGCGGGCAAGCAAAAGTGCTGCCGCACGATGAGGTAGCTTACCGCAACGTAATCTTCAGCACCTGTTCGCTGCCCTTTCCGGATACGCATTTTGGTATCGTGATCACCAAGGGCATCGGGCAAAAATCGAGGATCATATCGGGCCCTGCATATCTGGAAGTTGAGGGCGTACCTTTGCCTTTTGCCATACCATTCGGCTTTTTCCCAAAACCCAATACCCGTTCCTCGGGTGTGATACTGCCCACCTTCGGCGAAGATCAGAAACTGGGTTTTTACCTGCGCAACCTGGGCTACTATATGGGTATCAATGATAATATCGATGTTACCTTTATGGGTTCGCTGTATTCTAAAGGCTCGTATGAGCTTAGCGCCAATTCGCGCTACCTTAAAAGATACAAATATGGCGGCAACATAACATTAAGTTACGGCTCGCACAATTACGGGCTGGTAGGCGATCCGCCGCGTAAGGATTTCAACATCACATGGTCGCACTCGCAAGACCCTAACGCGCATCCGGGCACTACCTTCAGTGCTTCAGTAAACGCCGGTACATCAAGCTTTTACCAAAACAGCCCCGGGCAAAACAACTATAACCTGCAATCGCTTACCCAAAACAACCTGCGATCCAGCATCAACTACGGCCGCACCTGGGCCGGCACGCCTTTCAACTTAAACGTAAGTTTGGGCCACTCGCAAGATCTTACCAAAAAAACGGTAACCTTAGAGCTGCCTACCTTCAGCTTTAACATGTCTACCATCAGCCCGTTCGACCCGGCCGATCGCGTGGGCGAGCAAAAATGGTATCAGAAGATAAACGTTGGTTACAGTCTGGTAGGTACAAATAAGCTAAACAGCATCCCCGAGTCTGAGTTGTTTACCAAAAACACTTTAACAAAAAAGCTGCAGAACGGTATGATGCACACGGTGCCTGTTTCGTTGAACCTCAACATTAGTAAATACTTTCAGTTCAATACCGGTGGTACCTATACCGAACGCTGGAATTTCCAAACCGTGCGCAAAAGGTTCGACAGGGGGAGCATCAGCGGGCAATTGCTGCCTATTACCGATACCGTTGCCGGCTTTGCAAGATCCGGCGAATACAATTTAAACGCGGGCGTATCTACCAAGGTTTACAGCACAATTTACTTTAAAAAAGGTAAGCTGAAAGCCATACGCACTACCACGACGCCGCAGCTAAGTTTTAGTTACCGGCCAGATTTTGGCGACCCAAGCTTTGGCTATTACCGCACGGCAGTAAGTGCCGCCAGCGTGCCTTATCCTTATACTTCGCAACAGTATTCTATTTTCGAGCAATCCGCTTACTCCGGGCCATCCTCAGGGAAACAGGCGGGGATAGGCTTTTCGCTGGATAATACCATCGAGGCTAAGGTTAAAGCCAAAAGCACCGATACCAGCGGCATAGACCCAAAAATACCTATACTGCAGGGCCTTTCTCTTTCTACGTTTTACAATTTCGCAGCCGATTCGATGAAACTGTCTAACATCAGCGTATCCGGCCACACCTCTATATTTAATCAAAAGGTAAACATCAACTTCAGCGGCAACTTCGACCCATACCTAACGCTCGTACGAGATTCCATCTCAAATGGGGAGGTACGCAACTACGCCCGTCGTGTAAACCGCTTAAGCTTCAGCGAGGGCAAGTTCCCCTTGTTGCAAAATTTCAGCCTTTCTATGAGCGCCAGCCTCAACCCGGCTGTTTTCAGGCCGAAGCCGCAGCAAAACACAAATGGTACATTGGCCGGCATGTCGCCAGACCAATCGCAGCGCCTTGCCTTAATCAACAGCGACCCAGGTGCTTATATCGATTTCAACGTACCCTGGAATCTATCTATCAATTACAGTTTCAGCTACCAAAACAACATCATCAACAGCAGCTCCAGCAATACAGTAATGCTTAGCGGCGACGTAAGCATCACTCAAAAATGGAAGATACAATACAATACCAACTACGATTTAAAAGCCAGGCAGCTGAGCAGCGCAACCTCATTCGCCATTTACCGCGATTTGCATTGCTGGGATCTGTCAATACAATGGTTGCCTTTCGGCTATTATAAATCGTACAACGTAACGCTAAAGGTAAAAGCCTCTATTTTGCAGGATCTGAAGCTGAGCAAGCGTAACGATTACACCAATAACCAATCATTCAATTAAGATGCTGGCAGAAATAATAACCATTGGCGACGAGATATTGATAGGGCAAATTGTTGACACCAACTCGGCCTGGATGGCCGAAAAGCTGAACGAGGGTGGCATCAGGGTGAAGCAGATATCATCAGTATCCGACGATAGGAAGCATATCCTGGCCGCGCTTGCCGAAGCCACCACCCGCGCCGATATTATCCTGATAACAGGCGGGCTTGGGCCAACCAAAGACGATATCACCAAGAAAACCCTCGCCGAATATTTCAATGTGGGTATGGTATTGAACCAGGCCGCGCTGGATAACGTAAGCAACATCTTCAAAAAATATAACCGCCCCTTGCTGGAGGTAAATCGCCAACAGGCAGAAGTGCCGGCCAATTGCGAGGTAATACAGAATAAAAATGGTACTGCGCCGGGCATGTGGTTCAATAGTAATGGCAAAGTATATGTTTCCATGCCGGGTGTGCCCTTCGAGATGAAGTACATGGTAGAAGAGGAGGTAATACCCAAACTGAAAACCGCCTTTAAATTGCCGGTAATTATCCATAAAACCATCCTCACCGCAGGCGAGGGCGAATCCTTCCTGGCGGAGAAGATTGCTGATATAGAGGATTCGTTGCCGGCCCACATCAAACTGGCCTATTTGCCAAAACTAGGGCAGGTGCGCTTGCGCCTAAGTGCCGATGGCGATGATGCCGCACTATTGCAAACCGAAGTGGATAGTTATGCCGCTAAAATTATCGAACGCGTGAAACATGCCGTGGTTGCCGAAGAAGATATCGCTATGGAAAAAGCTGTGCTTAATTTTATGGCACAACGAGGGCTTAGCTTATCAGTAGCAGAAAGCTGCACCGGCGGCTATATATCGCACCTGATAACGCAGCACGCCGGCTCATCGCAGGTATTTTTAGGCGGAGTGGTTTCGTACTCGAACCAGCTAAAAGAAAGCGTGCTTGGGGTAGAGGCCGAAACGCTGCAGCAATTTGGTGCCGTAAGTGGCGAAATCGTGAAGGAAATGGTGGAAGGCGCATTGCGCAACTTTAAATCGGACTATGCTGTGGCGGTAACAGGAATTGCCGGGCCCGATGGCGGCAGCGCCGAAAAGCCTGTGGGCACCGTATGGATTGCGGCCGCAAATGCAAATAAAACGGTAACAAAGAAATTCACATTTGGTAATAAACGCCTCCAAAACATCGAACGGAGTGCCGTATGGGCGTTTTTTATGTTGATTACTTTACTTAGGGAATTAGAAAAATGACCGTCAAAATCCATAATTTTGACCAAACCAAACGATATTCTGTATGGCCAAATACCAACTGTTACTGCCGAAGATGGGGGAGAGCGTTGCGGAAGCAACGGTAATCAAATGGACCAAAAGTCCGGGAGATTACATCGAGATTGACGAAGCGGTAATGGAAATAGCCACCGACAAAGTAGATTCTGAAGTTCCCTCGCCGGTTTCCGGCAAATTAATAGAACAACTTTATAAAGAAAACGACGTAGTACAAGTAGGTTCTGTAATAGCAGTTATAGAAACCGAGCCTGACGCGATAGAAGCACCAGCCACCCCGCCTGCACCCGTTGTAGAAAATATACCGCCGCCTGTAGCTTATACTGCACCGGCTCCACCCGTTGAGGAAACTCCTGTGCCTGTGCCACCCGCGCCGTCACCGGTTACACCACCTGTGCAGGATATCCCGGGCATAAGCCAGTTGCCGCAGCAGCCATCGGTATTGAGCAGCGTAAAATTCGACAACCGTTTTTATTCGCCACTGGTAAAGAGCATTGCCATGCAGGAAGCCATTGGCAACGATGAGCTGGATCATATACCCGGTACCGGCGTAGATGGCCGTTTAACCAAAGACGACCTGCTGGATTACATCAAAAACAGGCCGAAGTACGAAGCCCCGGTGCATGCCGTACACCCCGAGCCTGTAATATCCGAGGAACCTGTTGTAACCTACACCGCAGCTATACCTGCGCCATATACGCCGCCACCTGCGCCGGTTGAAGAACCTGTACAGACACCTGACGAAGAACCCGAAACTGCGCCGCCAGCGGAAACATCTGCTCCCGAACCACAACCCCAACCGGTTGCGGAAGCACCAAAAGCTGCACCTGCCCAGGAAGCGCCTAAAACTGCACCAAAACCGGCTGCATCAATATCGGGCGGTGACGAGATTATAGAAATGGATCGTATGCGCAGGCTTATTGCCGACCATATGGTTTACAGCAAGCACACCTCGCCGCATGTAACTTCATTTGTGGAGGCCGATGTTACCGAACTGGTAAATTGGCGCGAACAGGTGAAGGGCCCGTTCGAGAAACGCGAGGGGCAGAAACTGACGTTTACGCCGATATTTATTGAGGCGGTTATTAAAGCCATTATCGCGCTGCCAATGATCAATGTATCAGTAGTGGGTACGCAAATCATCAAAAAGAAGAATATCAACATCAGCATGGCTACCGCTTTGCCGAATGGTAACCTCATCGTTCCGGTTATCAAACGCGCCGACGAATTGAGCCTGCTGGGCATTGCCAAATCTGTAAACGACCTTGCGCATCGTGCCCGCATAGGCAAGTTACTGCCCGATGATGTGAAGGATGGAACGTTTACCATCACCAACGTAGGTTCGTTCGGCAACGTTATGGGTACGCCTATCATCAACCAGCCGCAGGTAGCCATATTAGCGGTTGGCGCAATAAAAAAGAAACCGGCCGTGGTAGAAACTCCGCAGGGCGATGCCATTGCCATAAGGCACATGATGTTCCTCTCGTTATCTTACGACCATAGAGTGGTAGATGGCGCACTGGGCGGAACATTCGTACGTAAGGTGGCCGACTACCTTGAAAATTGGGATATAAGCCGTACCATATAGTTAATTAAATGTGAATTCTACAAAAAACAAAAGGCCCGTAAGGGCCTTCTGTTTTTTTTGGTGCGCCCGGCATGGGCGCAAGCTCTAGGGTGAGAGTCCCGAACGCGCCTTGATAGTGGGAAGCGTTAACCCAAGGCAAGGGTGTCGTGGGYGACTGCGAATCTGAAGGAAGCTGGCGGTAAATCTCTGGCCTGACGAACAGGAAGCAGATCAGGCAGTTCCATGTGGGTGAGTTTGCACAACAAAACAAAGCCCAAAACTATCCGAAACATGGCGCTGTACATCTGACAGGTATATGGAG